>NZ_JBVHXY010000004.1:220205-291488 GCF_055569215.1 Kitasatospora sp. NPDC029312
CTTTCCCACCCCCCCCCCCCCCCCCCCCCCCCCCCCCCCCCACGCCCCCCCCCCCCCCCCCCCCCCCCCCCCCCCCCCCCCCCCCCCCCCCCCCCCGCCCCGGGAATTCGGCGCACGCAGCCGGGCGCCGACGCGGACTCAGACGTTGACGCCGAAGTCCTGGGCGATGCCGCGCAGGCCGGAGGCGTAGCCCTGGCCGATGGCGCGGAACTTCCACTCGGCGCCGCTGCGGTACAGCTCGCCGAAGACCATCGCGGTCTCGGTGGAGGCGTCCTCGGAGAGGTCATAGCGGGCCAGCTCCGAGTTGTCGGCCTGGTTCACCACGCGGATGAAGGCGTTGCGGACCTGGCCGAAGCTCTGGCCGCGGGTCTCCGCGTCGTAGATCGACACCGGGAAGACGATCTTCTGCACGTCCGCCGGGACGCCGACCAGATTGACCTTGATCGCCTCGTCGTCGCCCTCGCCCTCACCGGTGCGGTTGTCGCCGGTGTGCTCGACCGAGCCGTCCGGGCTCTTCAGGTTGTTGAAGAACACGAAGTTGCCGTCCGAGGCGACCTTGCCCTGGTCGTTGCAGAGCAGGGCGCTGGCGTCCAGGTCGAAGTCCGTCCCGGTGGTGGTCCGGACGTCCCAGCCCAGGCCGACCACGACGGCCTGGAGCCCGGGGGCCTCCTTGGTGAGCGAGACGTTGCCGCCCTTGCTGAGGCTGACTCCCACTTGTCCTCCAAGAATCGGGAGGCACGGCTGGTGCCCCCGTGGTGGTGCGGTTCGGGGCGCCGACCACGGAAACACGGACGCGCGCCCCACCCCGCCAACGGCCCGAGCGTAGTGCCCGGTTCCCGCACGCACCTGCGAACGGCGCCCCAGCGCGTCCGAACGGGCCCGCAGCACATCCGAACGGGCCCGGGAGCCTGCCGGGGCCGTCTCAGAGGGTGGCGAGGACCTTGAGGTACTCCTGCTCGTCCCGGGCGTCGGGGAGGCCGTTGACGACGCTCCAGCGCACCGTGCCGGCCTTGTCGATCACGAAGGTGCCGCGCAGCGGGCAGCCCTTCTCCTCGTCCAGCACGCCGTAGGCCCGGGCGACCTCGCCGTGCGGCCAGAAGTCGGCGAGCAGCGGGAACCCCAGGCCCTCGCGGTCGGCCAGGACGCGCTGGCTGAACTGCGAGTCGCAGGAGACGCCGAGCACCTGGACCTCGTCGTTCTGCAGCCCGGCCAGCTCCCGCTGGATCGCGCCCAGCTCGCCCGTGCACACCCCGGTGAAGGCGAACGGGTAGAAGACCAGCACCACGTGCTTGTCGCCCCGGAAGTCGGCGAGCCGGACGCTCTCCCCGTGCTGGCTGTTGAGCCGGAAGTCCGGAGCCGGGGTGCCGACCGGGACGGCCATGAGCGAACCTTTCTGACGCGACTCCGGCACGGGCGGGGCGCGGCCGGGCCGCGCGGCGGGCGCGGCAGGGCCCATCCTCGCATCCGTTGACCGGCATTGGGCCGAACGGATGACCCCGCTCCGCCGGGCGGCCCAATCCTTTCGCCCTCGGCGAACACCGGTGAACCGAAGCCAGACACTCCCAATCCCGAATCCCGTATTTCGAATCCCGACCCCGGAGCCGGACCGGCCGCACGGAACCGGGACCACCCGCGCGGCAGCCCGCCGCCAACCCCGGCCCCCAGCCCGGCCCGGCCCGGCCACGCGAAAAGCGCCGGGCCCCGCCGGAGGAGTGCTCCGACGGGGCCCGGCGCGGGGCCCGGGGCCCGTTCAGCGCTGCTTGGGCTGCTTGGCCGTCGACTTGGTGGCCAGCCGGGTGGCCGCCCAGTCCTTGGCGATCGCGATCGAGCTGGTCTGCGAGAGGCCGGCGGTGCGGGCCGCGTCCGCGATCTCGGAGGCCTCGATGTGGCCGTCGCGTCCGGTCTTCGGCACCAGCAGCCAGATCACACCGCCCTCGGCCAGGTACTCCAGGGCGTCGACGAGGGAGTCGGTGAGGTCCCCGTCATCGTCGCGGTGCCACAGCAGGACGGCGTCCGCGACGTCGTCGTAGTCCTCGTCGACGAGATCCGTCCCGGTGATCTCCTCGATGCCCTCGCGGAGGTCCTGGTCAGTGTCTTCGTCGTACCCCAGCTCCTGGATGATCTGGCCCTCTTCGAAGCCGAGACGGGTCGCCGGGTTGGACTTGTCCGCGGGGTCCGCGGTCGCGCTCACGGGAATAACCTCCAGTATTCGGCTCGGCATCCATGCCGAGGCTGTGGCCGTAGTCCACACGGGAGCGGCGGTTCGCGCAAGTACCCGACCCCCGATCCCCTCCAAAGGTTGACGTCTCCCGGCGGAACTCGCCGGTCGAGGTGTCGGGAATCACACCGATTTGCCCTTCTCTGCGTGGGACAAGGATGCTTCGGGTGGTCCCGGCCAACAGGCCGTACGCGTGCCCGAGATGCGAACGGCATTCGGGGTCCGCGTGTGCGCGGGCGTAGAGTCTCCTGTTGGCCCTCACCCCGGCCGCCCGCCATCGGGCGGACGGGACACCAGGTCGGACCACCTCTTTTCGTAACACCCGGGGTGTACGGAGCGGACGAAGACGCCCGCGCCGTGCGCCACCAGACCGGCCCGCCAACCAGGCGGAACGGTTACCGATCGGTAGAGATGACGGATCTCCGAGCGCGGTAGCACGATGGAGGCGGCGCGACACACCTCAGTTTCGACCGACAGTGAAGGAACAGCGTGGCTTCCGGATCCGATCGCAACCCGATCATCATTGGCGGCCTTCCGAGTCAGGTCCCGGACTTCGATCCCGAGGAGACCGCGGAATGGCTGGAGTCGCTCGATGCGGCCATCGACGAGCGGGGGCGTGAGCGTGCCCGTTACCTGATGCTGCGCCTGATCGAGCGCGCCCGCGAGAAGCGTGTCGCCGTGCCCGAGATGCGCAGCACGGACTACGTCAACACCATCGCGACCAAGGACGAGCCGTTCTTCCCCGGCAACGAGGAGATCGAGCGCAAGATCCTCAACGCGACCCGCTGGAACGCGGCCGTGATGGTCTCCCGGGCGCAGCGTCCGGGCATCGGTGTCGGTGGCCACATCGCCACCTTCGCCTCCTCCGCGTCGCTCTACGACGTCGGCTTCAACTACTTCTTCCGCGGCAAGGACGCCGACGGGGAGTCCGGCGACCAGATCTTCTTCCAGGGTCACGCCTCCCCCGGCATCTACGCCCGCGCCTTCCTGCTGGACCGGCTCACCGAGCAGCAGCTCGACGCGTTCCGCCAGGAGAAGTCGAAGGCGCCGTACGGCCTGTCGAGCTACCCGCACCCGCGGCTGATGCCGGACTTCTGGGAGTTCCCGACCGTCTCGATGGGCCTCGGCCCGCTCGGCGCGATCTACCAGGCGCGGATGAACCGCTACCTGGAGCACCGCGGCATCAAGGACACCTCCGACTCGCACGTGTACGCCTTCCTCGGCGACGGCGAGATGGACGAGCCCGAGTCGCTCGGCCAGCTGTCGCTGGCGGCCCGCGAGGGCCTGGACAACCTGACCTTCGTGGTCAACTGCAACCTGCAGCGCCTCGACGGCCCGGTCCGCGGCAACGGCAAGATCATCCAGGAGCTGGAGTCCCAGTTCCGGGGTGCCGGCTGGAACGTGATCAAGCTCATCTGGGACCGCAGCTGGGACCCGCTGCTCGCGCAGGACCGCGACGGCGTCCTGGTGAACAAGATGAACACCACCCCGGACGGCCAGTTCCAGACCTACGCCACCGAGTCCGGCGACTACATCCGCGAGCACTTCTTCGGCGGCGACCTGCGCCTGCGCGCCATGGTCGAGAACATGACCGACCAGCAGATCCAGCACCTGGGTCGCGGCGGCCACGACCACAAGAAGATCTACGCGGCCTTCAAGGCGGCCCGCGAGCACAAGGGCCAGCCGACGGTCATCCTCGCCCAGACGGTCAAGGGCTGGACGCTGGGCCCCAACTTCGAGGGCCGCAACGCCACCCACCAGATGAAGAAGCTGACGGTCGAGGACCTCAAGCGCTTCCGCGACCGCCTGCACCTGCCGATCACCGACAAGCAGCTCGAGGAGGGCTACCCGCCCTACTACCACCCGGGCCGCGACTCGGAGGAGATCCAGTACATGCACGACCGCCGGCAGGAGCTCGGCGGCTACGTGCCGACCCGCAAGGTGCGCCCGCGCAAGCTGGAACTGCCCGGCGACGACGCCTACAAGGCGGTCAAGAAGGGGTCCGGCAACCAGACCATCGCCACCACCATGGCGTTCGTCCGGCTGCTCAAGGACCTCATGCGGGACAAGGGCATCGGCAACCGCTTCGTGCCGATCGCGCCGGACGAGTACCGCACCTTCGGCATGGACTCGCTGTTCCCGTCGGCGAAGATCTACAACCCGCTGGGCCAGACCTACGAGTCGGTCGACCGCGACCTGCTGCTGGCCTACAAGGAGTCGCCGAACGGCCAGATGCTGCACGACGGCATCTCCGAGGCCGGCTGCACCGCCTCGCTGATCGCCGCCGGCTCGTCCTACGCGACCCACGGCGAGCCGCTGATCCCGGTGTACGTCTTCTACTCGATGTTCGGGTTCCAGCGCACCGGTGACCAGTTCTGGCAGATGGCCGACCAGCTGGCCCGTGGCTTCGTGCTCGGTGCCACCGCCGGCCGCACCACGCTGACCGGTGAGGGCCTGCAGCACGCCGACGGCCACTCGCACCTGCTGGCCTCGACCAACCCGGGCGTCGTCGCGTACGACCCGGCGTACGGCTTCGAGATCGCGCACATCGTCCAGGACGGTCTGCGCCGGATGTACGGCTCCAGCGCCGAGCACCCGAACGGCGAGGACGTGTTCTACTACCTCACCGTCTACAACGAGCCGATCAAGATGCCGGCCGAGCCCGAGAACGTGGACGTCGAGGGCATCCTCAAGGGCCTGCACCGGTACGCGCCGGGCACCGCCGGCCAGATCCCGGCCCAGATCCTCGCCTCCGGCGTGGCGGTGCCGTGGGCCCTGGAGGCCCAGCGCATCCTCGCCGAGGAGTGGAACGTCAAGGCCGACGTCTGGTCCGCGACCTCCTGGAACGAGCTGCGCCGCGACGCGGTGGAGACCGAGGAGTTCAACCTGCTGCACCCCGAGGAGCAGCAGCGCGTGCCGTACGTGACCCGCAAGCTCCAGGGCGCCGAGGGCCCGTTCGTCGCCGTGTCCGACTGGATGCGTGCGGTGCCGGACCAGATCGCCCGCTGGGTGCCGGGCCAGTACCAGTCGCTGGGCGCCGACGGCTTCGGCTTCGCCGACACCCGTGGCGCGGCCCGTCGCTTCTTCCACATCGACGCGCAGTCGGTCGTCCTGGCGGTGCTCACCGAGCTCGCCAAGCAGGGCAAGATCGACCGTTCGGCACTGAAGGACGCGATCGACCGCTACCAGCTGCTGGACGTGGCCGCGGCCGACCCGGGCGCCGCCGGCGGCGACGCCTGATCACCCGCTGACGCCTGAAGGGGCCGGACTCCGTACGGAGTCCGGCCCCTTCGGTGTTCGCCGCGGGTTGACCCTCACACCGGTGTGAAGCCCTACGCTCGGCGGCATGACGAACGAGAAGACCCCCGGGGCCGCCGGTCGGCACCCGGAACCCGCCGACGGCGCGGCTGAGTTCAACCGGCGGGTGATCGCCGAGTTCCGCGCCGGGCGGGGCGCCGTCGGCGGCGAGTTCGCCGACACCCCGCTGCTGCTGCTCACCGTGGTCGGCGCCCGCAGCGGGGAGCCGCGCACCACTCCGCTGGTCTACCTGCCGGACGGCGAGCGGCTGGTGGTCTTCGCCTCCAACGGCGGCAGCCCCACGCACCCGGCCTGGTACCGCAATCTCATCGCCCACCCCGAGGTCACCGTCGAGGTCGGCGCCGAACGCTATCCGGCCGTGGCGACCCCGGTCGGCCCCTCCGAGCACGAGCGGCTCTGGGCCCGCCAGATCGCCGCCCAACCGCAATTCGCCGGCTTCCGCACCGACGCGCGGACGGTCCCGCTGGTGGCGCTCAGCCGGGCCTGAAACGGGTCCGAACGACGCGGGTCCGAACGGCACGGACGCGAAAGGCACGGGTCCGAACGGCACGACGGCGGCCCCGGACCGGTGGGTCCGGGGCCGCCGTGGCGCGCGATCGGATCAGATGTGCACGGCCGGCCCCGCGTCGGTGCTGCCGCGGCGGGTGAGCAGTCCGAGCACGGCGGCGGCGAAGGCCACCACGGCGGCCACCGCGAAGGCGAGCGACATGCCGCTGACGAAGGACTCGTGCACCGCCCCGGCCATCGCGTCCACCGCCTGCTGCGGGGTGCCGGGCGGGGCCGGCGGGGCGATGCCCAGCTGGGCGGCCTGCTTGAGGCCCTCGGCCTGCGGGCCCTCGACCGGTGGCAGGCCGGCCCCGGCCCACTTGCCGGGCAGCACGTCACCGACCTTGGCGGCCATCAGGGCGCCCAGCACGGCGGTGCCGAGGCTGCCGCCGACCTGCATCGCGGCCTGCTGCAGGCCGCCGGCCACACCGGACAGCTCCAGCGGGGCGTTGCCCACGATGACCTCGGTGGCGCCGACGATGACCGGGCTGATGCCGAGGCCCATCAGGACGAACCAGAGCGACATCACCCCGGTGCCCGAGCCGGTGTCCAGGGTGGACATGCCGAACATCGCGGTGGTGGTGATCAGCATCCCGGCCGTGATCGGGATCCGCGGGCCGAGCTTGCCGATCGCGAGGCCCGCCAGCGGCGAGCCGACGATCATCATGCCGGTCATCGGCAGCAGGTGGACTCCGGCCTCGACGGGCTTCATCCCGTGCACGTTCTGCAGGTAGAAGGTCACGAAGAAGATCGCGCCGAAGAACGCGAAGGCCATCAGCACCATCAGCAGCACGCCCGCCGACAGCGGCACCGAGCGGAACAGGCTGAGCGGGATCAGCGGTTCCCGGGCCCGGCCCTGCCACAGCGCGAAGAGCACCATCAGCACCACCGCGCCGCCCAGGAACAGCAGCGTCCTGGCGTCGCCCCAGCCCCACGCGGGGGCCTTGATGATGCCGAAGACCAGCGCGAACATCCCGGCCGAGAGCAGGGCGATGCCCGGGACGTCGAAGGACCTGGCGGCGTTCTCGGCCCGGACGTCCTTGAGGATCCACAGGCCCAGGAGCACCGCGGCCAAGCCCACCGGGACATTGATGAAGAACACCGACTCCCAGTTGACGTGCTCGACGAGCAGGCCGCCGACGATCGGGCCGGCCGCGGTGGAGGCGCCGATCACCCCGCCCCAGATGCCGATCGCCATGTTGAGCTTCTCGGTCGGGAAGGCCCCGCGCAGCAGGCCGAGCGCGGCCGGCTGGAGCAGCGCGCCGAACAGGCCCTGGAGGACGCGGAAGGCGATCACGGTCTGGATGTTGCCGGCGAAGCCGATCGCGGCCGAGGTGGCGGCGAAGCCGACGGCGCCGACCAGGAAGGTGGTCTTGTGGCCGAACCGGTCGCCGATCTTGCCGGCGGTGATCAGGAAGACCGCCAGCGCCAGCAGGTAGCCGCTGGTGACCCACTGGATGTCGGAGGGCGCGGCGTTCAGCTTCTCCTGGATCACCGGGTTGGCGATGGCGACGATCGTGCCGTCCAGGGCCACCATCATCACGCCGACGGCGACGGTCAGCAGGGTCAGCCAGGGGTGCCCCTTGAGCACACCCCCGGTGGGCGGATTCGGCGGCGGCGGTGCCTCCGCCCTGGAGTTCTTGGCGACGGACTGGCTCATCTGGCCCTCCGGGGGGCGTAGCGGAGTTCGACATCGGACGGACGTGGTCGTGGCGCTGCGACGGCCCACCCGTCCCCACGAGTGCCCGGCCGACGAGCGCCACTCCCGGGAGATTATGTCAGCCTCTGACAATCGGCAAACGATGACTAGTGACCTGAACTGACATTTGTCAGGAGGCTAAGGTTGTGCTCCCACCCGCCCCACCAGCGCCCGGAAGGCCCCGCCATGGCCGCTCACACCCCCCGTCCCGCCGGCACCCCCGAAGGCCTGGAACGGGCGCCCGGACTGCGGGAGCGCAAGAAGCAGCAGACCCGGGACGCCCTGGTGCAGGCCGCCCACCTGCTCTTCCTCAGCCAGGGCTTCGCCCGCACCACCGTCGACGAGATCGCCTCCGCCGTCGACGTCTCCCAGCGCACCTTCTTCCGCTACTTCGCCAACAAGGACGAGGTCGCGCTCGCCGTCATGGCCGAGGCCGAGGACTACTTCATCGAGTGCCTGCGCCGCCGCCCGGCCGAGGAGACCCCGCTGCAGGCCCTGCGCGCCTCGATCGTCAAGGCTTGGCGGGACCTCGGCAACGACCGCGCCTCCGGCCCCGGCTCGATCAGCAGCGCCCTGGAACTGCTGCGGATCATCGAGGACACCCCCGCGCTGCTCGCCGCCCACCTGCGGCGGGTCACCGAGCAGGAGCGGCTGGTGGTCAAGGTGCTGGCCGAGCGCGAGGGCCTGGACCCGGCCGAGGACCTGCGACCGGTCGTGCTGGCCGCCGTCTTCGGCAGCCTGGTGCGCTCCGCCCACCTGTCCTGGACCGCCGAGCAGGAGCCGGCCGGCCCCGAGGGCATGGTCGCGGTGATCGAGCGCCACTTCGATCAGCTCGGCCCCGCCCTGGCGGGCCACTGGAACACCTGAGCGCCCCGGCCGGCCTCTGGGGGGGCGGGCCGCCGCTCGGGCCGGGTCATACCCGGGTACTACCGGGGATCCCGGTCCCCGGTCGGACGCCGGACGGCCACCGCGCCCCTAGGCTGGCCCGATGATCGCCTCGTCCCCCCGGTCCGGGCCCGCCGGCACGGCACGGGCCCTGCTCGGCACGCTCGTCCGGCCGTCCGCCGACCACACCCCGCTGCTGGCCCAGTCCGCCCGCCCCTGGATCCACCACCTCCCCTACGTCCTCGCGGTGGCCGCGATCGCCACGCTGCTGCCGAGCGGCATCAACGTGATGGCCCACGACTACGGGCTGGACGGGGGCCTCGCCGGCGCCCTCGCCGTCGCGCAGACCGCACCGCTGCTGCTCGCGGTGAGCCGGCCGCTGGCCGCCTGGTGGATGATCGGCGTCACCGACCTGCTGGCCGCCGTGCTGGTCCTCACCGTCGGCAGTGGCTCCGGCGGCCCCTGGCCGTGGATCCCTACCAGCCTCATCGGCTACCTGTTCCTGATGGTCCCGCTCTCGCTCCGCGAGCCGAGGCGCACCCTGGTCGCGGTCTGGCTGGCCACCGCCGGCTCCGGGCTGGTCCTCTCGCTCGTCGGTGCGGGCTCCCACTACAGCTCGGGCGACGCCGTCCTCGGCATCGCCCTGACCGGCGCCGTCCTGGTCCTCGGCGGCGCCCTGCGGGAACGCGCCGAGGCCCGGCGGCTGCTGTCCGAGCAGACGCACATCAGTGAGGTGGAGCGCGATCGGCGCACCCTGCTGGAGGAACGCGCCCGGATCGCCCGGGAGTTGCACGACGTGGTGGCCCACCACATGTCGGTGATCGCCGTCCAGGCCGCCAGCGCTCCGTACCGGATCGAGGGCGTACCGGCCGACGCCGCCGAGGAGTTCACCACGATCGCCGGCACCGCCCGCGAGTCGCTGGCCGAGATGCGCCGACTGCTCGGCGTGCTGCGCAGCGAGGAGGCCTCCGCGGAGAAGGCCCCGCAGCCCGGGGTGGGCCAACTCGCCCAGCTGGTCGAGACGGTGGGCCGCGCCGGGGTACCCGCCGAACTGGCCGTGGAGGAGGCCCTGGCCGAGCGGGTGCCGCAGGCCGTGGGCCTGTCCGTCTACCGGATCGTGCAGGAGGCGCTGGCCAACGTCGTCCGGCACGCCCCCGGCGCGCGGACCTGGGTGTCGCTTTCGACGGACGGCCCGGACCTGCGGCTGACCGTGGTCAACGCGCCCCCGCCGCAGCGCACCGAGTCGCTGGAGGCCTCCGTCGAGGGCACCGGGCAGGGTCTGGTCGGGATGCGCGAACGCGTCCGGCTGGTCGGTGGCAGGCTGGACACCGGCCCGCTGCCGGACGGCGGCTTCAAGGTGGCCGCCGTCCTGCCGCTCGACCTTCCCCTGGAGACACCCGCATGACCATCCGCGTGATCATCGTCGACGACCAGGCCATGGTGCGGGCCGGCTTCGCCGCCCTGCTGGGCGCCCAGAGCGACATCGACGTGGTGGGGGACGCGGCCGACGGCGCTCAGGCCCTGGAGGTCAACGGACGCACTCACCCGGACCTGGTGCTGATGGACGTCCGGATGCCCGTCATGGACGGCCTGGAGGCTGCCCGCCGACTGCTCGACCCGGCCGTGCCGGGCGCGCACCGGCCCAAGGTGCTCATGCTGACCACCTTCGACGTGGACGACTACGTGTACGAGGCGCTGCGCGCCGGGGCCAGCGGCTTCCTGCTCAAGGACGCCCCGCCCGCCGACCTGATCGCCGCGGTCCGGGTGGTCGCGGCCGGCGAAGCGCTGCTCGCGCCCTCCGTCACCCGCCGGCTGATCGAGGACTTCGCCCGCAACCGCCCGGCCAGGCGCCGCGACCCCAAGCTGCGGCTCAACGGCCTGACCCCGCGTGAGACGGAGGTGCTGGAGCTGATCGCCCGAGGCCTGTCCAACCAGGAGATCGCCGGGCACCTGGTGCTCGCCGAGCAGACCGTCAAGACCCACATCGGGCGCATCCTCGCCAAGCTCGACCTGCGCGACCGCGCCCAGGCGGTGGTGCTGGCGTACGAGTCCGGCCTGGTGACGCCCGGTCAAGCGTGACGGCCCCCTGATACCCGGGTAGCACCCGGGAGTTGGCCCCGCGGTGTGACGTCCGCGGGGCCGTCGCATTCCTACCTTCCTCTCCGTCGGAACGCCGAACGGCTGAGGGAGCAGGGACTATGCGCAGGTTTCGGGTCAGGCGGGCGATCGCCGCCACCGCGGTGGCACTGGCGGCGGTGCTCGGCGCGGGCGGCTGGGCCGCCGACACCCAGGCCGCCGTCACCGGCCCGCCGCCCGGCAGTGCCGCCTGGACCGCCGACACCGCCCTCGGCCTCCCCCTGCCCGACCCGGCCACCACCACGCCCGCCCGGATCGCCACCTTCTTCGGCGCCCTGACGCCCGCCCAGCAGGACGCCCTGGCCACCCGGCACCCGCTGGTGGTCGGCAACCTGGACGGCGCGCCCGTCGCGCTCCGCTACCGCGCCAACGCCCTGGCCCTCGCCGCCGAACGCGGCCGGGAACTCGCCCGCGCCGCCGACCCGGCCCTCACCCCGCAGGACCACCGGGCCGCCCGCACCCGCGCCGAGCGCTACCGCACGCTGCTGGACGGCGGCCGGCAGATCCTCTCCTTCGACCCGCGCGGCCGCGGCCTGGTCGCCGAGGTGTACGGCGACCTCACCACCGCCGGCCGCACCGCCGTCGTCGTCCCCGGCTCGGACATCGACCTCCAGAGCTTCGACCGCGCCGGCGACCCGTACGGCACCCCCGCCGGAATGGCCCGCGCCCTGCACGGAGCCACCGACGGGCGGACCGCCGTGATCGCCTGGGCCGGCTACACCACGCCCGTCGGCCTCGGCCCGGACGCCGCCACCGAGGACCTCGCCCGGGCCGGCGCCACCCGGCTGACCCGACTGCTCGACGGACTCGCCGTCAGCACCCGCCCGCAGGCCCCGCCCACGGTGTTCTGCCACAGCTACGGCTCGGTGGTCTGCGGCCTGGCCCGCCCAGGCCCCGCCCAGGCCTCCGGCCTGGTGGTGCTCGGCTCGCCCGGCATGGGCGTCGGCTCCGCCGCCGACCTCGACCCGGGCGTCCCGCTCTGGGCCACCGCCCGCAACGGCTCCGACTGGATCGGCGACGTGCCCCACGTCCGGCTGCTCGGCCTCGGCCACGGCGCCGACCCGACCGACCCCGGCTTCGGCGCCCGCCCCCTGCCCGCCACCGGATCCCACGGCCACTCCGGCTACTTCGCCCCCGGCACCGCCTCCCTCACCGCCTACGCCGCCATCGCCCTCGGGCGCGGCTGACCCCCGTTGAAGCCCCGCACCGGAAGGAGCACCGCCATGGCCCACCCGCTCACCACCCTGCGCCGCGCCGCCGAGGAGGTCGACGCGCAGACTCCCGCGAGCCGCGACCGCGCCCTGGACGGGCTGCGCGCCGTCGCCCTGCTCTCCGTACCGATCGGCCACTGGATGCTCGGCGGCCTCACCCTCTCCCCCGACGGCGCGCTGCACAACGCCAGCCCGCTCTCCTCGCTCGGCTCCTTCGCCCCGGTCAGCTGGGTGCTCCAGATGCTCGGGGTGTTCTTCCTGGTCGGCGGCCACTCCTCGGTCCGCTCGCTGGACCGGGCCCGGGAGAAAGGCCAGACGTACGGGAGTTGGCTGCGCGGCCGGACGGTCAGGCTGCTGCGCCCGGTGCTGGGGGTGACGGCCGTCTGGGCGCTGCTGATCCCGCTGCTGCCCCGGCTCGGCGTCCCGGCGCAGACCCTGCGCACCGGCGCCACGCTGGTGGTACAGCCGCTCTGGTACATCGGGGTCTACCTGGGGCTGACCGCGCTCACCCCGCTCTGCGCGGCCTTCGCCCGGCGGCTCGGCGGCTGGTCCGCGGGCCTGCTGGTGGCCGTGGTCGCGCTGGTCGACCTGCTGCGGTACGGGCCGTGGGCGGAGGCGGTGCCGTCCTGGGTCGGACTGCTGAACATCCTGCCGGGCTGGCTGTTCGGCTACCAGCTGGGCGTGCTGTGGGCGCGGGGCCGGCTCGCCCGGCCGGCCGCGCGGGTGCTGCTGCTCGGCGGCGGGGCGCTGTTCGCCGCGCTGCTGCTGGCGTTCCACTACCCGGCCAGCATGGTCGGCGTGCCCGGCGTCGAGCGGACCAACTCGCACCCGCCGTCCCTGCTGGTGCTCGCCCTCGCGGCGGTGCAGTGCGGCGCCGCGGTGCTGCTGCGGGAGCGGCTCGGGCGGCTGCTGGCCCGCCGGCCGCTGCTGTGGCTGCCGGTGGTGGTGGTCAACCTCTCGGCGATGACGATCTTCTGCTGGCACCAGAGCGCGATGCTCGCGGTGGCCGTGCCCGGCGCGGCCGGTCTGGGTGCCGTCCCGGGGCTGACCACGGCGCCGGACTCGCTCGGCTGGGTGGTCGCGCGGCTGGCGCTGCTCCCGCTGTTCGCCACCGCCCTGGCGGCGATGGGGTGGTTCACCCGGCGCTTCGACGGCCCCTGGACGGCCTTCTCCCGGGTGGGCAAGGCGGCGGCGGGCACGGCGGCGGCGCTCTTCGCCGCCTACGCGCTGGGCGTGGTGTGATCGCGCCCCCGGCCCGCGCCCCCGCCGGCGGTCAGAGCGGTTTACGCGCCCCCGGTGCGCCACGCGCGCGCCGGGGGCGCGCTGTCGGCGCCCTGACCTAACCTGCCGTCATGGTGACGTTCGACGAGTTCCGCGCGATGGCCCTGGCCCTGCCGGAGTCCGCCCAGGAGCCGACCTGGGGCATCGAGACCCTGCGGGTCCGGCACCGGATCTTCGCGATGGGCGCGTCGGAGGGGGACAGCGTCACCGTCAAGGCCTCCCCGGAGGACCAGGCCGAACTGCTCGCCGCCGAGCCCGAGGTGTTCTCCGTCGCCCCGTACGTCGGACGGCACGGCTGGGTGCGCGTCCGGCTGGACCTGGCCGACCCGGAGGAACTGCACGACCTGGTCACCGAGGCCTGGCGGCGGACGGCGCCCAGACGGCTGGTGCGCGAATTCGACGCCCGGCCCTCCGGACGGGGCGTCGGAACGCCCTGATGCGGACGCCTGGAGGGCACCGCCGGTTCATGTGATCCATCCCACAGTTTAGGCGCATCCGTCACTCACCTGTGACCTCTACGCTTGCGCAGGGAAGTCAGCAGTCCAATCGCACCCTCCGGGCACCGCCCGAGAAACGGTGACGGGCCCAAGGGAGTTGGTGCGGTGCGCAAGCGTCGACGCTGGAAGCGGGTAATGATCGGGGCGTTCGCGGGTTGTGCCGTGCTCGCCGACGCCGGCGCCTCGGCGGCCGCGGCCGCGGTCTCCTCGGAGCAGCTGGCGATCTCCACCCCTCCGGCCGGCAGCGCCGCCTGGATCCAGGACCACTCCTTCGGGCGCGCCCTGCCCGACCCGGCCGTCACCAGCCCGGCCGAGGCCGCCGCCTTCTTCGCCTCGCTCGCCCCCACCGAGCTGGACCGCCTGGTCAAGGCCTACCCGCTGGTCGTCGGCAACTACGACGGCGCCCCGCTGGGCCTGCGCTACCGCGCCAACCGCATCGCGCTGGCGAACGAGCGCGACGCCGCCCGGGCCCGCGCCGCGGACAAGAGGCTGGACGCCGAAACCCACGCGCTGGCCGTCTCCCGCGCCAACGACGTCGAGCGCCTGCTCGCCCCCGGCCGCCAGATCCTGGCCTTCGACCCGCGCGGTCGCGGCCTGGTCACCGAGGTGTGGGGCGACCTCGCCGACGCCGAGCGGATCTCCGTCCTCGTCCCGGGCTCGGACGCCGACCTCGGCCACTTCGACCAGACCGCCGAGCCGCTGCGCTCCCCGGCCGGCATGGCCCGCGCCCTGTACGCCGAGGAGCGGCGCCAGGCCCCGGCCACCCGCACCGCCGTGATCGCCTGGACCGGTTACGTCACCCCCTCCGGCCTCGGCCCGGACGCCGCCACCTCCCGACTCGCCGACGTCGCCGCGCCCCGGCTCGAGCGACTGCTGGCCGGTCTCAAGGAGACCACCCGGCCGGACGCGCCCCCGGCGCTGCTCTGCCACTCGTACGGCTCGGTGGTCTGCGGCACCGCCGCCCCGAAGATCCCGCGCGCGGCCGCCTCGCCGTCCGACACCTCGGGCATCACCGACATGATGGTGTTCGGCAGCCCTGGCATGGGTGTGCAGAGCGCCTCCGAGCTGGGCGGCGGCGTCCACGTGTGGGCCACCCGCAACCCCGGCGACTGGATCGGCAACGTCCCGTTCCTGGAGGTCGGCAAGCTCGGCCACGGCGCCGACCCGACCGCCGGCGGCTTCGGCGCGGAGCAGATCTCCTCGGCCCGGGCGTCCGGCCACAACGGCTACTTCAGCGACGGCACCGAGAGCCTGCACAACTTCGCGGCGATCTCGCTCGGGGACTACCGGGACGTCGTACGGGCCACGCCCGAGTCCTGAACCGGCCGGGCTCGTCTCAGTCCTGGTAGAGCCGGAGCGCCTCCGCCGCCGACCGGGCCAACTCGCGCCGGGCGGCCGGCGGGGCCAGCACCTCGGCGTCCGCCCCGAAGGCCAGCAGCGAGCGGACGGCCGCCGGGGACGGGAAGGCCATCACCAGCTCCGTCCACTCCTCCCCCGGGCCTGGCACCGCCTCCGGCGGCAGCTCGGTGATCCGGCTGCCGTGGATGCGCAGGAACATGTCCAGCCGGCCGCGCCTCACCCGCACCCGCACCGGTAGCTCCGCGGGCGCCCGCTCCACCTGCTCGCGCAGCGCCGCCCAGACCTCACCGAGCCCCACCCCCGCGCGGCGGCGCACCGCCTCCTCGGTGGTCTCGGCGGCCAGCACCCGGTCCGCCCGGAACAGTCGCGGCTCGCCGTGCAGATCGGCCACCAGGTACCAGACCGAGGCCTTGCTCACCAGCCCGTACGGGTCGACGGTGTACTCCACCGGCGCGGGCGTGCCGCTGTGCCGGTAGCGCAGCCGCAGCCGCCGGTCGGCGAACACCGCGTACTGCAGCTCCCCGAGGTCCGGGCCGCTCCCGGCGCCGGGCTGGGGCCCCTGCATCCAGCGCGCCGGATCGACCAGGATGCGCTCGCTGACCCGCTCGGCCGCCGGGCGGTGCGGGGCGGGCAGCGCGGCCATCACCTTGCGCAGCGCCGAGCCGAGCGCGCCGTCCAGCCCCAGATCGCTGTGGGCGCCCTGCGCGGAGAGCACGAACAGCGCCCGGGCCTCGTCCGCCGTCAGCCCCGTGACATCGGTGCGGTAGCCGGGCAGGAGGTTGATGCCGCCGTGCCGGCCGCGCTCGGTGAACACCGGCACCCCGGCGGCGGACAGCGACTCGACGTCGCGGTAGATGGTGCGCACGGACACCTCCAGCCGTTCGGCCAGCTCGGTGGCGGGCACCCGGCCACGGGTCTGGAGCAGCAGGAGGATCGAGAGCAGCCGGTCGGCCTTCATGACAGAAGGATCCCAGTAATCCTGACGGCAGTTGTCAGGTTTTACTGGGAGATTGCGTTCCGGGCCCGACAGGGCCGGAAGCCGCACCACACCGCACCGCACCGCATCAGGGAGCTGACCACCCGTGAACACCGTTCAGGACGCCCGCCCGCAGTACCTGCTCGCCCTCAGCCAGATGAAGGAGCTGTTCGCCGCGATCACCCCGGCCGACCTCGACCGCCCCACGCCCTGCGAGGAGTTCACGCTGCGCGGACTGCTGAACCACGTGGTCGGCGGCATCCACCGCTTCGCGTACATGGGCGAGGGCGGCCGCGCCGAGGACATCCTGCCCGGCATCGAGGACCCGTCGGACGAGGGCTGGCCGGCCGCGCTGGCCCGGGCGAGCGCCCGCGCCACCGCCGCCTGGGCGGACGACGCCAAGCTGGGCCGCCCGACCTTCGCCCCGTGGGGCGAGGTGCCCGGCGGGATGGTGGTCGGCGGCTACGTGATGGAGACGACGACCCACGCCTGGGACATCGCGAAGACCCTGGACAACGGCTTCGCACTGGACGACGGCCTGGCGCACGCCGCGCTGGCCATCGCCCAGGCCGTCCTGCCGGCCGAGAGCCGCGTCGAGGGCGTCCCCTTCGCCGCGGTGCAGCCCGTCGCCGAGAACGCCGACGTCCACACCAGGCTGGCCGCCTTCACGGGCCGCAAGGTCTGAGCGGCCGGGTAGCAGCGCTGCGGGGCGGCCGGGCTCCGGGGAGACCCGCACGACCCGGACGGCCCGGGCCCGGGGAGGGACGGCTCCCCGGGCCCGGCTGTGCCACTCGGACGCCGCTCCGGACGCCGCTCCGCGCGTCGCTCCGCGCGCCGCTCCGGCGCGCTACTCCCGCCCGACGAAGGTGAAGTTCATGTCGGGGTAGCGACCGCCGGCCACCCGCGCCGACACCGGCTCCAGCAGCGCCAGCTCCTCCGCCGTGAGCCGCAGCGTCGCGGCGACGACGTTCTCGGCCAGCCGGCTGCGCTTGCGGGTGCCCGGGATCGGCACCACGGCCAGCCCGTGCACCTCGGCCCGCTGGTGCACCCAGGCCAGCGCGACCTGCGCCATGCTCACCCCGCGGGCTGCGGCGATCTCCCGCAGCGGCGCGAGCAGTTCGGCGTTGGCCGCCGCGTTCTCGCCGGTGAACCGCGGCTGGGAGCGCCGCACGTCGCCCGCCCCGAGCTGTTCGGCGCTCTGGAACGAGCCGGTCAGGAAGCCGCGGCCGAGCGGCGAGTACGGCACGAAGGCGACGCCCAGCTCGGCGGCGGCCGGCACCACCGCCCGCTCGACGTCCCGGGCGAACACCGACCACTCGGACTGCACCGCGGCGATCGGGTGGATCGCGTGCGCCTCGCGCAGCTCGGCCCCGGTCACCTCGGACAGGCCCAGGTGGCGCACCTTGCCGGCCTTGACCAGCTCGGCCATCGCGCCGACCGAATCGGCCAGCGGCACGGCCGGGTCGCGGCGGTGCATGTAGTAGAGGTCGATCTCATCCACGCCGAGGCGGCGCAGCGAGGCGTCCACGGCCGCGTGGATGTACGCCGGGTCGTTGCGGATGCCGCGGTGGGCCGGGTCGTCCTCCTTGCGTTCGATGGCGAACTTGGTGGCGAGCACCACCTCGTCCCGGTGGGCCCGGACGAAGGGGCCGATGAACTCCTCGTTGCGGCCGTAGCCGTAGGCGTCGGCGGTGTCGAACAGCGTGACACCGGCCTCCAGCGCCGCGTCCAGGGTGGCCAGTGCCTCGCCGGGCTCGGTCGGGCCATAGAACTCGCTCATGCCCATGCAGCCGAGGCCCTGGATGCCCACCGTCGGGCCGGCGGTGCCGAGTTCGGCGGTGGGGAGAACGGGGTGAGTCATGCGCTCTGCTCTTCCTCTACTCGGTGGTACGTGCAGACGGCCGGGGCGCCGGTGCTGTCGGCGATCCTCCCGGCGTACAGATCGATCTTGTAGTCCAGGACGGACAGGGTGGCCTGGAGGTCGGCGATCTTCTGCCGGACCTCCTCGCGCTGCGCGACCAGCAGTTGCCGGCGCTCCTCGTAGGTCTGCTCACCGCGGCGCGCCATGTCGACGTACCGGAGCATGTCCGCCACCGACATCCCGGTCAGCCGCAGCCGGCCAAGGAAGGCCAGCCGGTGCAGATCGGCGTCGCAGTAGCGGCGCTGGCCGCCGACCGCCCGGTCGACGGGGTCGAGCAGGCCGATCCGCTCGTACCAGCGCAACGTGTGGGCGGTCAGTCCGCTGGCCGCGGCGACCTCGCCGATGGTGTGCCGCGCGGTCCGGTCCGGCTCGCCGACCGGGTCGGCGAACACCTCGGAGCAACTGCGCAGGCGGCTCTCGACGTACGCGGGTGTGGCCATTGATCGTTCCCCCTGTCCTGTGCGACAACGATGACGCTACCGAGTTCGAGTGCACTCCAAGCAAGCCCGCCGGACAGGTGGCAGCACCACCACCCGTCCGCGGCCCCACGTTAGAGTCGACCGCATGGAGAGCTTGCGGATGATCGAGAACTGGCCCGTGCCCCACGCCGCGGCGGCGGTGGTCCGGGGTACGGACGGTGCGGTGCTGGGTTCGCACGGGCCGCAGCAGCACCTCTTCCCGCTGGCCTCGGTGACCAAGCCGCTGACCGCGTACGCGGCGCTGGTGGCGATCGAGGAGGGCGTGTTCGAGCTGGACGACCCGGCCGGGCCGCCCGGTTCGACCGTGCGCCACCTGCTCGCCCACACCTCCGGCCTGGGCTTCGACGAGGACCGGGTCTTCGCCGAGCCCGGCACGCGCCGGCTCTATTCCAACGCCGGCTTCGACGCGCTCGCCCGCGCGCTCTCCGAGGCCGCCGGGATCGCGTTCCACCGCTACGTCGCCGAGGCGGTGTTCGAGCCGCTGGGCATGCACGACACCGTGCTCAACACCGCCCACAAGTCCCCGGCGGGTGCGGGCGGCCTGTCCACGGTGGCCGACCTGGCCCGGTTCGCCGCCGAGCTGCAGTCGCCCAAGCTGCTGGACCCGTCCACCGTCCGGCGGGCCACCCGCGAGGTCGCCTTCCCCGGCACCAGCGGGGTGCTGCCCGGCTACGGCCACCGCCGTCCGAACGACTGGGGCCTCGGCTTCGAGATCCGCGACGGCAAGAGCCCGCACTGGACGGGCACCGCCAACTCCCCCGCGACCTTCGGCCACTTCGGCCAGTCCGGCACCTTCCTCTGGGTCGACCCGCAGGCCGGTGCGGCCTGCGTCGCGCTCACCGACCGGGACTTCGGCCCGTGGGCCGTGGAGGCCTGGCCGGCCCTCTCCGACGCGGTCCTGGCGGAGCTGGGGACCCAGGGAAGCTAGGCCAGGGAACGGGGTCAGCCGTACGAGACCGGCGAGTGCATCTCCCAGAGCAGGAGTTCGGCGCCGGTCTCGCCCGCCGACGGGTCGGCGAAGGCCTCCCCGGTGATCCGCACGCTGTCGCCGGGGGCCATCGAGCGGCCGCCGCCCTTGGGCCCCGGGACGGTGCGGTAGCCCAGCGAGCCGGCCGTCAGGTGGGCGTACCGCCAGGGCGCCTCGGGCAGTTGCGGCAGCGGCTGCCACGGCCCGGCGACGACCAGCCACAGCGCGGCGTCGCTCCGGCGCAGCCGCAGGGCGCCCGTCCCCGCGTCGCGCTCCATCCCGGAGGCGAGCAGCGTCAACCCGCCGTCCGCCGGTTCCACCCTGCGCAGGCCGTACGCCGGGGCGGCGTCGAACTCGTCCGGCTGGAGCCACATCTGGACGAAGCGCACCGGTTCGGTGGCGCCGCCGAGGTTGCGCTCGGTGTGGGTGACGCCGGAGCCGGCGCTGAGGTGCTGGACCATGCCAGGGCGCACCACGCCGCTGTGGCCGTGCGAGTCCCGGTGGGCCAGCGCGCCCTCCAGCACCCAAGTGAGGATCTCGGTGTCCCGGTGCTTGTGCTCCTCGAACCCGGCGCCCGGGGCGAGGAGTTCCTCGTTGCACGCGAGCAGCGCGCCGAAGTGGGTGTTCCTCGGGTCGTAGTGGCCGGAGAAGGAGAACGCGTGGCGGGTCTCGATGCCCTCGGCCGGGACGGAGCGGTAGCGCTCGGCGGTCCGGCGCAGGTCGGCGCGGGGGCGGTCAGCGGCGTCGGTCACGGCTCCACCGTAGCCTCTCCACCGGCTCGCTCCCGGCGCTCCGGACCGGGTGCCGCAGCCTCCCGCTCCGGCGCTCCTCCGTCACCGGTCGCCCGTCGCTCTTCCCACCGGCCGTCACGCCGGCCTCCGCACCGGTTTCCGCACCGGCGCGTCCGGCGGCTCGCGGTGTGACTCTTGCCACCGCGCCGCTCGGCCGGGGGGTGTGCACGAGCAGTCACTCACGTGAGGCAGTCTTGTCCTTGTGCCAGCCGCTTCCGCGAACTCCACCAGCGAACCCAGTCCCGTCGCACCCGAACCGACCGGGAAGAGTCCGGCGCCCCGGGCGGCCCGCGACCGCCCCGGCCGGGCGGCCCCCCGCCTGACCGCCCAGGAGCGCCGGAACGCCGCCGAGCGGGCCGAGCGCCGGGCCGCGACGCTCAAGCGGCTGGAGAAGTCCTCGGGCAAGCTGGCCAGCGCCGCGATCGCGCGGATGGACGACCAGCTCGGCTGGTACCGCCGGATGCCGCCGGAGCACCGCTCCTGGATCGGCCTGGTCGCCCAGGCGGGCATCGCCGCCTTCACCGAGTGGTACCGCCACCCCGACACCGCCCAGGCGATCTCCACCGACGTCTTCGGCACCGCCCCGCGCGAGCTGACCAGGGCGATCACCCTGCGCCAGACCGTCGAGCTGATCCGCACCACGATCGAGGTGATGGAGGAGGCCATCGAGGAGGTGGCCGCCCCCGGCGACGAGGCGGACATGCGCGAGTCCGTGCTGGTCTACGCCCGGGAGATCGCCTTCGCCACCGCCCAGGTGTACGCCCAGGCCGCGGAGGCGCGCGGCGCCTGGGACGCCCGGCTCGAGGCGCTGGTGGTCAACTCGCTGCTGTCCGGCGACGCCGACGAGGGGGTGCTCTCCCGGGCCGCGGCCCTCGGCTGGGGGCAGCCCAGCCAGGTCCGGGTGGTGATGGGCAGCGCCCCTGACGGCGACAGCGAGCTGGTGGTCGAGGCGATCCGCCGGGCCGCCCGGTACGCGAAGCTGCACGTGCTGACCGGCGTCCTGGGCAGTCGCCTGGTGGTGGTGGTCGGCGGTGACAAGGAGCCGGTGCACGCCGCCCGGGCGCTGATCGGCCAGTTCGCGCCGGGCCCGGTGGTGATCGGCCCGACCGTGCCGGACCTGCTCTCGGCGACCCGCTCGGCGCACGCCGCCGCGGCGGGCCTGCGGGCCTGCGCCGCCTGGCCGGACGCGCCCCGCCCGGTGCTGGCCGACGACCTGCTGCCCGAGCGGGCGCTGGCCGGGGACCAGGCCGCCCGGCGCCAGTTGGTGGAGGAGATCTACACACCGCTGGACGAGGCCGGCTCCGCCCTGCTGGAGACGCTGAGCGTCTACCTGGAGCAGGCGTCCTCCCTGGAGGGGGCGGCCCGGATGCTCTTCGTCCACCCCAATACGGTGCGCTACCGGCTGCGACGTGTGACCGACGTCACGGGGTACGCGCCCTCCGACGTGCGCTCGGCGTTCACCTTGCGGATCGCCCTGGCCCTCGGCCGACTGGCCGCGGCCGGGGAGTCCGGCTGAGCCGGGGTGTAGGGACCATACAATCCCGGATGGTTTTCTTCGTTACCGTCGCCTACCCGCCCCTGGGCGCCTGGCGAGAGAGGGTTGAACCGTGCTCGTAATCGTCGCCCCTGGACAGGGTGCCCAGTCCCCCGGTTTCCTCAGCCCCTGGCTGGAGCTCGACGGTGTCGCCGACCGCCTGCGCGGCTGGTCGGAGGTCGCCGGGCTCGACTTGGTGCACGCCGGCACCGAGGCGTCCGCCGAGGAGATCAAGGACACCGCCGTCGCCCAGCCGCTGCTGGTCGCCGCCGGTCTGATGACCGCTCGTGAGCTGTTCCCGGACGAGGACCTCGCCCGCAAGCTGGTCGGCGCCGTCGCGGGCCACAGCGTCGGCGAGATCACCGCCGCGGCCGGCGCCGGGGTGCTCAGCGCCCGGGACGCCCTGACCTTCGTCCGTGAGCGCGGCCGGGCCATGGCCGAGGCCGCCGCCGTCACCGAGACCGGCATGACCGCCGTGCTCGGCGGCGAGCCCGAGGTCGTCGCGGCGAAGCTGGCCGAGCACGGCCTGACCGCGGCCAACAACAACGGCGGCGGCCAGATCGTCGCCGCCGGCACGCTGGCCCAGCTGGAGGCGCTGAAGGCGGACCCGCCGGCCGGTGCCAAGCTGATCGCGCTGAAGGTGGCCGGTGCCTTCCACACCGAGCACATGGCCCCGGGCGTCGAGCGGCTGGCCGCGCTGGCCCCGACGCTGACCGTGGCCGACCCGCTGGTCCGCTACGTCTCCAACAAGGACGGCGAGGTCGTCGGCTCCGGCGCCGAGGTGCTGTCGCGTCTGGTGTCGCAGGTCTCCAACCCGGTCCGCTGGGACCTCTGCATGGAGACCCTGGGCCGGCTCGGCGCGACCGCCGTGATCGAGCTGTCCCCCGCGGGCACCCTCACCGCGCTGCTCAAGCGCAACCTCAAGGGCGTGGCCACCCTCGCCCTGAAGACCCCGGCCGATCTGGACAAGGCCCGTGAACTCGTCGCGGAGCACGGCGGTCAGGATCAGCAGCACCAGGAGGACCAGGCATGACCAAGCCGCAGATCCGGCCCGCCGCCGGCGCGCAGTACTCCCGCATCCACGGGGTCGGCGGCTACCGCCCGGTCCGGGTCATCCCGAACTCCGAGGTGCTGGAGTGGATCGACTCCTCGGACGAGTGGATCCGCACCCGCAGCGGGATCGCCGAGCGGCGCTGGGCCGGCCCGGAGGAGTCCGTCGCCGAGATGTCGGTGCAGGCCGCCGGCAAGGCCATCGCGCAGGCCGGGATCACTCCCGAGCAGATCGGCGGCGTGATCGTCGCGACCGTCTCGCACCTCAAGCAGACCCCGGCGATCGCCACCGAGATCGCCGAGCGGCTCGGCTGCGGCACCGCCCCGGCGTTCGACATCTCGGCCGCCTGCGCCGGCTTCGGCTACGGCCTGGGCCTGGCCGACGGCATGATCCGCGGCGGCAACGCCGAGTACGTGCTGGTGATCGGCGTCGAGCGGCTCAGCGACCTGACCGACACGTCGGACCGCTCGACCGCGTTCATCTTCGGCGACGGCGCCGGCGCGGCGATCGTCGGCCCCTCGGACACCCCCGGGATCGGCAAGCTGATCTGGGGCTCGGACGGCTCGCAGTCCGACGTCATCTCGCAGACCCAGGCCTGGGACACCGCCTTCGCCAAGCCCGGCGCCATCAACGGCCAGGGCGAGGAGTCCAAGTGGCCGGCCCTGCGGATGGAGGGCCAGCCGGTCTTCCGCTGGGCGGTCTGGGAGATGGCCAAGGTGGCCCAGCAGGCGCTGGACGCCGCCGGGATCGCCGCCGACCAACTCGGCGCGTTCATCCCGCACCAGGCGAACATGCGGATCACCGATGCCATGATCAAGGCGCTCAAGCTTCCGGAGTCGGTGCCGGTCGCTCGGGACATCGCCGAGACCGGCAACACCTCCGCGGCCTCCATTCCGCTGGCGATGGAGCGCATGTTGGAGAGCGGAGAAGCCCACAGCGGCGACCTCGCACTGATCATCGGGTTCGGGGCGGGTCTCGTGTACGCCGCGGCAGTCGTTACGCTCCCCTAGGCGCGTTTCGCCCCATCCATCCACAAGCCTGTGTCCGGCCGCCGGTCGGACACGCTCAACACCGAAGAGGAGCAGCCAGTATGGCTACGCAGGAAGAGGTCCTGGCCGGTCTCGCCGAGATCGTCAACGAGATCGCCGGCATCCCGGCGGAGGACGTCCAGCTGGACAAGTCCTTCACCGACGACCTCGACGTCGACTCGCTGTCCATGGTGGAGGTCGTCGTGGCCGCCGAGGAGCGCTTCGACGTCAAGATCCCGGACGACGAGGTCAAGAACCTGAAGACCGTCGGCGACGCGGTGACGTACATCCTCGACAACGCCTGAGCGGTCGACTCCTTCGAGTCACCCAGCCCGTCCGGCGTCAGGAACGTCCCGGACGGCTGACCCGTCGGCCCGGCTCCCCGAGCCGAGCCGACCCGCCGGCCGGGACGCCCCACCGGGCGCCCGGCCGGGCCCTTCCCCGGCTCGCCGCCGACCCCCGCACAACGTGAAAGAAGAGAAACCAGTGACCGCTGAAAACCGTACCGTGGTCGTCACGGGTATCGGCGCCTTCACGCCGCTGGGCGGCGACGCCGCCACCACCTGGGAGAACCTGGTCGCCGGGCGCTCCGGAGTGGCGGCCCTGACCGAGGAGTGGGCCCAGGACCTGCCGGTCCGGATCGCCGCGCGCACCGCGGTGGAGCCGGGCGAGATCCTGCCCCGCCCGCTGGCCCGCAAGCTGGACCGCTCCGCCCAGTTCGCGCTGATCGCCGCCCGCGAGGCCTGGGCCGACGCCGGCTTCGAGACCCCGGCCACCGACGAGTCCTCCAAGCTCGCCCCCGAGCGCCTGGGTGCCGTCATCGCCTCCGGCATCGGCGGCGTGACCACCCTGCTCGACCAGTACGACGTGCTGCGCGAGAAGGGCGCCCGCAAGGTATCCCCGCACACCGTCCCGATGCTGATGCCCAACTCCCCGGCGGCCAACGTCGGTCTGGAGGTCGGCGCCCGCGCCGGCGTGCACACCCCGGTCTCCGCCTGCGCCTCCGGCGCCGAGGCGATCGGCTACGCGATCGAGATGATCCGCAGCGGCCGCGCCGACGTCGTGGTGGCCGGCGGCACCGAGGCGGCGATCCACCCGCTGCCGATCGCCGCGTTCGCCAACATGATGGCGATGTCCAAGAACAACGACGAGCCCGAGCGCGCCTCGCGTCCGTACGACAAGGCCCGTGACGGCTTCGTGCTGGGCGAGGGCGCCGGCGTGGTCGTGCTGGAGAGCCTGGAGCACGCCGAGGCGCGCAGTGCCCGGATCTACTGCGAGGCCGTGGGCCAGGGCCTGTCCTCGGACGCCCACCACATCGCCCAGCCGGAGCCGACCGGCGCCGGTGTGGCCCGCGCGCTGGCCGACCTGTTCGAGCGCAACGAGCTGGACAAGGCCGAGATCGTGCACGTCAATGCGCACGCCACCTCGACCCCGCAGGGCGACACCGCCGAGCTGAAGGCGCTGCGCAAGGAGCTGGGCGAGGACCTCGACCACATCTACGTCTCGGCCACCAAGTCGATGACCGGTCACCTGCTGGGCGGTGCCGGCGGCATCGAGACCGTCGCCACCGTGCAGGCCCTGTACCACCGGGTCGCCCCGCCGACCATCAACGTCGAGGAGCTGGACGACGACGTGGACGCGAAGATCGTGCGCGAGGCCACCCCGCTGCCCGAGGGCCGGATCGCGGCGCTGAACAACTCGTTCGGTTTCGGCGGCCACAACGTGGTGCTGGCCTTCCGCAGCCGCTGAGGCATCTGACGAAGGGGCCGGCGCTCTCCGCGAGCGCCGGCCCCTTCGTCGTTCCGTCCTGGGCTGTCCGGGTGTGGCCTGGGCTGGCTGTCCAGCTGTGTCCGCCCGGGACTGGACCGTCCGGGCTCAGACCACCTGGTGCAGCCAGCGCACCGGCGCGCCCTCGCCCGCGTACCGGAAGGGCTCCAACTCGTCGTCCCAGGGCTTGCCCAGCAGCCGGGAGATCTCGGCCTCCAGGTCGGCCCCCTCGCTGCGGGCCCGGCGCAGCACCGCGCGCAGCCGGTCCTCGGGGATCAGGATGTCGCCGTGGATGCCCGTGACGGCGTGGAAGATGCCGAGCGAGGGCGTGCTGCTGTACCGCTCCCCCTCCGCCGTGGCGCAGGGCTCGCTGGTCACCTCGTACCGCATGAGCTGCCAACCGCGCAGTGCGGAGGCGAGCTTCGAGGCCGTGCCGGGCTCCCCCTGCCAGGAGAGTTCGGCACGCCAGTGCCCGGGTGCGGCCGGCTGGCGGATCCAGTCCAGGCTCACCCGCACACCGAGCACCCCCGCGACGGCCCACTCGACGTGCGGGCACAGCGCGCGGGGCGCGGAGTGGATGTAGAGAACTCCACGTGTCGTCACCGGGACCTCCAGGCTGTGGACGAGGGTCGCCTTCCCCAGCTGCCTCGTTGCCTGCAGTGATCCACAGTTACCCACGTTAGTCGACATTAAGCTACTAAATTGAGCAAAACGGACAGGCTTTCGCTCAATGCTAGTCGAATCCTCAACGAGGTCTACCCCTCGGCCGGATCTCTCCCCCGAACGGCCCCATCGCCGGGCGGGACCACCGTACCGCGCGGCGCCCCACCGCCGCTGACGCACTTTCGGATCCGGCCGGAATGCGGTAGTGCGGCCGGATGCCCTGCGCCGTGCACGCGAACCGCCCCGCACGCCCGGAGGGGCGGCGGGGCGGTTCCGGGTCGCTGACGGAGGGTCAGCCATCCAGGCGGACCACCATCTTGCCGGTGTTGACGCCGCGCAGCAGGTCGATGAAGGCCTGGGCGGCGTTCTCGAAGCCGTCCACCACGGTCTCCTCGGTGCGCAGTTCGCCGGACTTCAGCCAGCCGGCCATCTCGGCGACGAACTGCGGCTGCAGGTCGGCGTGGTCGCTCACCAGCATGCCCTCCAGGCGCAGCCGCTTGCCGATCGCCATCGCGAGGTTGCGCGGGGCGGTCGGCGCGGTGGTCTCGTTGTACTGGGCGATCGCGCCGCAGAGCACCGCACGGCCGTGCACGCCGAGCGCGCCGATCGCGGCCTCCAGGTGGTCGCCGCCGACGTTGTCGAAGTAGAGGTCGATGCCGTCCGGGGCGGCCGCGGCGAGCTGCTCGGCGACGGGGGCGTCCTTGTAGTTGAAGGCGGCGTCGAAGCCGTACTCGTCGACCAGCTTGGCGACCTTCTCCGCCGAGCCGGCCGAGCCGACCACCAGGGAGGCGCCCTTGAGTCGGGCGATCTGGCCGACCAGCGAGCCGACCGCACCGGCCGCGCCGGAGACGAAGACCTTGTCGCCCTCCTTGAGGCCGCCGACGGCGAGCAGACCGGCGTAGGCGGTCAGGCCGGGCATGCCGAGCACGCCCAGGTAGGCGGAGAGCGGCGCGGCCTCCGGGTCGACCTTGACGGCGTGCTTGGCGTCCAGGGTGGCGTACTCGCGCCAGCCGAGCCCGTGCAGCACCGCGTCACCCGCGGCGAAGCCCTCGGCCCCGGAGGCGAGGACGTAGCCGACCGCGCCGCCGTCCATGGCCTCGCCGAGCCGGAACGGGGGAACGTACGACTTCACGTCGTTCATCCGGCCGCGCATGTACGGGTCCACCGAGAGGTGGGTGTTGCGGACCAGGATCTCGCCCGGACCGGGGGTCCGGACCGGGGCCTCGACCAGGGAGAAGTCGGTGGGCACCGGCCAGCCCTGGGGGCGGGCGGCGAGGTGCCATTCACGGGCGGTGGCGGGGGCGGCCTGCTCTGCCATGGAGGTGCTCCTCGGAGGGGGTTCGACAGGGTGAAAGGTTGAGCAACTGAAGTAACGATGGACATGAAAGGTTCACCTTGTCAACTTTTCAGGTAGACTCGGGGCCATGGACACTCAGCCGACCCGGGCCGCCGCCCGGCAGTCCGACGAGATCACCCGCGAGGTCGTCGACCTGATGGCCAACCTGGTCGCGCTCTTCCACCGCGAGTACGAGGACGCCGCGGCCGCCCGCTCGCTCACCGGCGCCCAGGCCAAGGTGCTGGCCCTGCTGCGGCGCGGCCCGCTGCCGATGCGGCAGATCGCCCAGACGCTCAGCTGCGAGCCGTCCAACATCACCGGCATCGTGGACCGGCTGGAGGCCCGCGGCTTCGTCACCCGGGAGGCCGACCGGCAGGACCGCCGGGTCAAGCTCGTCGCCGCCACCGACACCGGCGCGGCCGCCTCCGAGGAGCTGCGCGAGTCGCTCAACTTCGCCCGCGAGCCGCTCGCCGCACTCGGCCCGGAGGAGCGGACCGTCCTGCGCGACCTGCTGCGCCGGATGCTCACCGGCGCCTCCGGCCCCGGCGCGTGAGCAGCATCACAGCTCCGGCGGCCCATTCCCCCACCCTCCGGGGGTAACCGAACGGCCCCCCAGGACGTCTAACGTTCGAACGTCGAACGCGAGACACCTGAAGACGGGGGGCACGGAGGATGAGCACCAGCACGCGCCGGCGCCGCTACCTGCGGACCGCCATCGGCCTGGCCGCCGTTCTGGTGCTGTCGGTCGTGGGAGCCGGGGCCTGGTTCTACCACCGGCTGGACAGCAACATCACGACCTTCGACGCGGGCGGCGTCGCCACCGAGCGCCCGCCCGCCCCCGTCCCGGCCTCCCCCGGCGCCCAGGTGCCGGTCAACGTGCTGCTGCTGGGCTCGGACACCCGGGACGACGGCAACAACGCCCTCGGCGGCGGCGACACCGGCCCCGGCCACTCGGACACCGCGATCCTGGTGCACGTTTACGCCGACCACAAGCACGCCGTCGGCGTCTCGATCCCCCGCGACACCCTGGTCACCCTGCCGGCCTGCAAGCTGCCCGACGGCACCTGGACCAAGCCGCGCACCGACCAGATGTTCAACTCGGCCTTCAGCGTCGGCGACTCCCCCAAGGGCAACCCGGCCTGCACCCAGAACACCGTGGAGAAGCTGACCGGGCTGCGGATCGACCACACCGTCGTCGTCGACTTCAAGGGCGCCGCCGCGATGGCCGACGCCGTCGGCGGCGTGGACGCCTGCGTGCCCAACGACGTCGACGAGTACGGCATCCACCTCAAGAAGGGCATCCAGAAGCTCACCGGGCAGTCCGCGGTGGACTACCTGCGGGCCCGCCACGGGATCGGCGACAACTCCGACATAGGCCGGATGAAGCGCCAGCAGGCCTTCCTCTCCTCGATGATCAAGAAGGTGCAGAGCCAGGGCTTCTCGCTGCCGACCCTGCTCCCGCTGGCGGACGCGGCCACCAAGTCGCTCACCGTGGACGAGGGGCTCGGCACCGCCATGAAGCTGGTGGACTTCGCCCGCTCGGTGCAGGACATCAAGCTCTCCGACGTCACCTTCGTCACCGCCCCCTGGCGCTTCGCCGGAGAACGGGTGCGGCTGGTCCAGCCGGACGCCGACACCCTGTGGAAGCTGCTGCGCGAGGACCGCACCCTGGACGGGCAGAGCACCGCCGGCACCGGTGCCGCCGCCTCCCCCGCCCCGACCACGAGCCCCACCGCCGACGCCCCGCTCAGCCCCGAGCAGGCCGCCGTCCCGATCACCGTGGTCAACGGGGTGGGCACCGCCGGACTGGCTGGCTCCGGCGCCGAGGCGCTCAAGGGCCGCGGCTTCCAGAACGTCGTGCTGGGCGCCAACAAGCCCGGTGAGCAGCGGACCGCAATCTCCTACGGCCCGGCCCAGAAGGCCGCCGCCGACCAGGTCGCGGCGCTCTTCCCCGGCGCCCGTACGGTCGAGGAGCCCGGCGCGGACGGCATCACCGTCACCCTCGGCCCCGACTACCGCCCGAGCGGAACCACCCAACTCGACTCGGTCACCAGCCCCTCGGCCACCCCCGGCACGTCGGCCACACCGGGTACGTCGGCCACACCGGGTACGTCGCCGAGCGGCATCCCGACCGGCATAGCGGAGAACACCCGCGGCGCCGACACCGACCCGTGCGCCGACCTGACCTTCGGCTCCTGAGGCGCCCCGGCCCGTCCGGCCGCGCTACCGCGGGTCCGGCAGGCCGGTGACCACGGCGGTCAGGCGGGTGCCGCGCGGGAACGCGCCCGCCCCCGCCAGGTCGGCCAGCGCCGCGAGCAGCTTGGCGACGTAGCGGCGCTCCACCGGGATGCCGTGGCGGTGCTCGAACTCCTCGGCGAAGACGGCCAGTTCCGGCCGGACCTTGCCGTACCCGCCACCGTGGTGGGCGTGGTCGATCCGCCAGTTGGCGAACTCGCGCCCGTACCCGGCCCGGTGCAGCCGGGCGACCTCCGCCTCCAGGTAACCCTCGCCGCCACGCAGCACGGCCACCCCGAGCGCTCGCGCGCCCGACGGCAGGCCCGCCGCGATGCCGGCCAGGGTGCCGCCGGTGCCGACCGGGCAGCAGACCACGTCCCGCTCACCGAGGTCGGGCAGCTCCGCCGGGATCGCGGCCGCGCCGATCGCGGCCAGGGCGTTGGAACCGCCCTCGGGCAGCACCAGACAGCGGCCCCAACGGCGCTGCAGGGCCACCGGGCCGTCCTCGCCCCCCGCCCGGCCGACCGCCTCCCGGTAGGCGCCCCGGGTCAGGAACTCCAGCAGCATCCCGTCCCGTTCCGCCGCCCGCAGCGACCAGTTGCGCGGCCGGTCCGCCAACTCCTCACCCCGCACCAGCCCAACGCTCTCCAGCCCGAGTGCCGAGGCGGCGGCCGCGACCGCCCGCAGATGGGTCGAGTAGGCCCCGCCGAAGGTCAGCAGCCGGGTGTGCCCCTGCTCGACGGCGACGGCCAGGTTGGGCGCGAGCTTGCGCCACTTGTTGCCGGGCACGGTCGGGTGCAACAGGTCGTCCCGCTTCAGCCGCAACTCCACCCCGGCCCGGGCGAAGACCCCGTCGGTGCACTCCACCAGCGGAGTCGGCAACAGGGCGGCTTCGAGCACCCGGCCAGCTTAGATCCCGCCCCGGCTCCCGCTCACCCCACCGGGTGGCCCGCCCCCACCGCACGGTCCACGCCGGAACCGCCGCTCGCCGGGCCGTTCTTGGGCGGGTGGTCTCGTGATCGCGGATCCGCGGCGGCTCCGGGGGCGGCCGACCACGGGTGGGTGAATTCCGGCGCGCCACCGACTGGAAGCGGGGGCCGCGTCCTAGACTCTCCGTCGTCACGGGCGGCGGAAGCTCCAGCTCAGGAGCCCACCCGTGAACGGTCGTACGACACTCGTCACGTCACAGAGGTGGGGCGGGTGGGACTCGAACCCACGACCAAGGGATTATGAGTCCCCTGCTCTAACCGGCTGAGCTACCGCCCCGGTTCGCCGCGCGTGCCGGTCGTCGGCCACGGCAGCAGCAGACGGCCCCGCGAGGCCGTCCCGGGCAGCATAGCCGGTCGATCACCCGTGGTGCGCGCCGGGGGCGCACCTGGGTGCGCGACGGTGCGCGCCTCTCCGGGCGGCGCAGCACGGCTGGCGTCGGGGGCCCGGTCCGGGGCAGCCTGGGCTGATGACGATGCGTGGGACGGGAGCGGCGGCCGGGGCCCTGCTGGTGGCGCTCGCGGTGACCGGCTGCACCACCGCGACGCGGTCCGGCGGGATCGTGCCGACCGTCACCTCGGCCTTCCCCTCCGCGTCCCGGGCCGGCTCCTCGGACACCCACGGCTGGAGCAAGCAGCGGTTCAAGGGCGCGATCGGCAAGCACACCGGGGTCACCCGCACCGCCAAGCCCACCGTGCTCAACGGCCTGGTCGGCGCGGTGTTCACCCGCAACGCGGACGGCGACCACTTCTGCACCGCCAGCGTGGTGGACAGCGCCGGGCTCAACCTGATCGTCACCGCCGCCCACTGCGTCTGGGACCCGAAGCTCGGCCAGCGCAGCGACCTGGTCTTCGTCCCCGGCTACCGGAACGGCGAGACCCCCAGCGGCGTGTGGCCGCTGCTGGCGGTCACGGTGGACGACGGCTGGAAGGATCACGCCGACCCGGACGTGGACGTCGCGTTCGCGGTCGTCCAGGCCCAGAACGGTCAGCAGGTGCAGCAGGTGCTCGGCGCCAACGAACTGGGCGTCAACCGCGGCTACCGCGTCCCGGTGCGGGTCACCGGCTACCCGGGCAGCAGCGACGTCCCGATCACCTGCTCCAACACCACCGGCGAGCAGAGCCCCACCCAGCTGCGGATCGACTGCCCCGACTACACCGGCGGCACCAGCGGCAGCCCGTGGGTGACCGACTTCGACCCGACCACCAGGACGGGCACGGTGGTCGGCGTGATCGGCGGCTACCAGGAGGGCGGCGAAACCCCGGACACCTCGTACAGCAGTTACTTCGGCGACCGGATCCAGGCGCTCTACGACCGGGCCACCGGTTGAGCCGCGCCTGAGTACCGCAGCGGCCGAACACTCGGCAGTGGCGCCCGCGGGCGCGGCCTGGTAGATCTTCCTCACGAACGGCGGAACGCACGGCCCGGATGCCCGCCCCGAGGAACGAGACGGAGCACCCGATGGCGCCCCGCCCGGTACCGCGTGCGCGCACGGCCAAGGCGACCACGCTGGCCGCCCTGCTGCTGGCCGCCGGCACCGCGTGCGGCGGGCCGGACAAGCCGCCGAGCGCCGAGCCCGCCCCGCCGAACCCGGTCCGCGACCGGATCGGCACCCTGTCCATCCACACCGCGCAAGGCCCGCGGGCGTGCACCGCGAGCGTGGTGCACAGCCCCCGCCGCAATCTGCTGGTGACCGCGGCGCACTGCGTGCAGAACCGGCGGATCGGCCTGCTGGACGGGCTGGTGTTCACCCCCGGCTACCGCAACGGGTACACGCCGTACGGCACTTGGCCGGTGCGGTCGATCACCGTCGACCCGCGCTGGGCGCAGGACGACGACCCCGACTACGACGTGGCCTTCATCACCGTCAGCCCGGTAGACGGCCGGGAGATCGAGGACGCGGTCGGCGGCAACCCGATCGGCACGGACCAGGGCATCGGGCTCGCCGTCTCGGTGACCGGCTACCCGAACGAGAGCGACGAACCGATCACCTGCTCCGTGAAGACCCTCCCGCAGGGCTCGACCCAGGAGCGCTTCGACTGCGAGGGCTACACCGACGGCACCAGCGGCAGCCCGTGGGTGACCGGGAGCGGCACGGTGGTCGGCGTGATCGGCGGCTACCAGGAGGGCGGCGACAGTCCGGGCACCTCGTACAGCGTGGCCTTCGACCAGCGGGTCGCGGACCTCTACCGGCGGGCGACCACCTGAGCGCCCTCGGCGGGGCTCGCCGGGCCGGCGGAACCCGCCGGGGGCCCGGCTCCAGCCGCCGGTGACGGACGCGACACCCGCCCCGGGCAACACGAAGGCCCCCCGGTCATCCGAGGGGCCTTCGCTCTGAGCAGTCACCGGGCGCACCCGGTGCAGCTCCCGCAATTGGACTCGAACCAATAACCTGCCGGTTAACAGCCGGCTGCTCTGCCAATTGAGCTATGCGGGATCGCGCTACTCGACTTCGGTACCACGCACAGGAAACGGGCTCCTGAAGAGCCCCCTCCCGAGCTCCCCCAATTGGACTCGAACCAATAACCTGCCGATTAACAGTCGGCTGCTCTGCCAATTGAGCTATGGGGGATCGGCTTCCGCTTCGGCTCCCGTGACCCGGGCTCCTCGGCGCTCGCTGCGGGACATACATTAGCGCACTCGGGGGGGTGGTCCGCCAATCGCTTTCCCCGGCCACCCCGGCACCGCCGTCCCGGCGCGCCCGCCGCGCGCCCGCGACGTCCCCCGGGGATGCTGGGGGCGCGGACGGTTCGCCGTCCCGACCAACGGGTAGGGCAATGCGGCAGAAGGCCGCCAGGAGAGGGTGGATCCGATCATGTGGAAGCTGTCGTTGGCCGTGGGTTTCGCGGCCGGCTACGTCTTGGGCTCGCGGGCCGGGCGCCAGCGCTACGAACAGATCGCCAAGGTCACCCGGCAGATCGCCCAGAGCCCCACGGTTCAGGGGGCGACGGAACGGGCGCGGCAGCAGGCCGGCGCCGTCGCCGGGAAGGCCGCCGGCGCGGTCGCGGACCGCGTCGGGGACCGGCTGCCGACCTCGGTCACCGAACGGGTGCCGTACTTCAACCGCTCCCGGGCGGAGGACGACGGCTGGGGTACCTTCCGCCCGTGACCGGGCGGTGAGATCCGGGCGAAGGAAGGCCCAACCGGGCGTTCCGAACCGGCAACGGCTCACCCGGCCCGGACGCGTCCCGGGCCGGGCTGAGGCATGATCTCGACATGGCCATCGTCGCGGGGATAGACAGCTCGACCAACCGCACCAGGATCGTCGCGTGCGACGCCGACACCGGCGCCGTCCTGCGCTCGGGGAAGGCCCCCCATCCCGTCCCCGAGGACCTGGACCTGCGCGCGGGCGAGGCCGACCCGCAGATGTGGCTGCACTCGCTGGGCGACGCCGCGGCCGGCGGCCTGCTGGAGGGCGTGCGGGCGATCGGCGTCAGCGCGCAGCAGCACGGCATGATCGGCCTGGACGCGGGCGGGGTGCTGGTCCGGCCCGCGATGCTGTGGCACGACCCGCGTTCCAGCGGCGCCGCCGCCAAGCTGCTGGACGCCCTCGGCGGCCCGGCCGCCTGGACCGCCGCGATCGGCGCGGTGCCCGGCCCCACGTACACCATCGCCAAGCTCCGCTGGCTGGCGGAGTTCGAGCCGGCCAACGCCCGCCGGGTCGCCGAGGTGCTGCTGCCGCACGACTGGCTGGTCTGGCAACTGCTCGGCCACCCCAAGCGCCGCACCACCGACCGCGGCGACGCCTCCGGGACGGGCTACTGGTCCCCGATCACCGGCGAGTACCGGCAGGACCTGGTCGAGCTGGCGCTCGGCCACCCGCTCAAGGTGCCCGAGGTGCTCGCCCCCGCCGAGCCCGCCGGACACACCCCCGAGGGCCTGCTGATCTCGGCCGGCACCGGTGACAACATGGCCGCCGCGCTGGGCCTGGGCCTCGGCCCCGGCGACGCGGTGGTCTCGCTCGGCAGCGCCGGGACGATCTTCGCGGTGCACGAGCGGGCCGTCGTTGACCCCTCCGGCCTGGTGTCCTCCTTCGCCGACGCCAGCGGCCGCCACCTGCCGATGGTCGCCACCCTCAACGCCGCCCAGGTGCTGCGCTCCACCGCCGCCCTGCTCGGCCGGGACCTGGACGGGCTGAGCGACCTCGCCCTGCACTCCTCCCCCGGCGCCTACGGCCTGGTGCTGCTGCCCTACCTGGACGGCGAACGCACCCCCGCGCTGCCGCACGCGGCCGGCACCCTGACCGGCCTGCGGGCCGAGGCGATGACCCCCCAGCACCTGGCCCGGGCCGCCGTCGAGGGCATGCTCTGCAACCTCGCCGACGCGCTGGACGTGCTGCGCGCCCAGGGGGTCGGGATCAAGCGGGTGTTCCTGCTCGGCACGGCCGGCCGGCTGCCCGCCGTCCGGCACATCGCCCCGATGCTGTTCGGCGTCCCCGTGGTGGTGCCCCCGCCGGCCGCCCACGCCGCCCGCGGGGCCGCCCGGCAGGCCGCCTGGGCGCTGGCGGGCACCCCGGAGCCGCCGGAGTGGGAGCTGCCGGACGCCGAGACGGTCGAGCCCGAGGGCGAGCAGGACCTCGCGATCGGCGCCGCGGTGCGCCGGCAGTACCGCGCCGCCCGCGACCAGATCCACCCGGAGGCCTCGTCCTCCCAGAACGGCCGGTCCTGAAACCCGCGCCGGGACGGTGCTGAACCCCGGACCGGGACGGTCCTGAAACACCGGGGCACGGCATTGGCTGGAGACCGCCGCTGAAGATGCGTCACCCGGCGCCCGGTGGCAGCGTGGGTCGGAACACGGACACCGGACGCGAAGGGCGGCAGTTCCCATGGCCTTGCACAAGGGGGCCGGCGACGGCCGCCGGTTGAGCGTCAGCCCGCTCCTGGGCATCACCGACCCGCTCGGCGCGATGGAACTCGCCCCGCCCGTGCACCGGCTCGCCGACGGACCGGTCGCGGCGGACACCGCGTACCAGCTGATCCACGACGAGCTGATGCTCGACGGCATCGCCCGGCTCAATCTGGCGACCTTCGTCACCACCTCCATGGAGGTGCAGGCCACCCGGCTGATGACCGAGTGCCTGGACAAGAACATGATCGACAAGGACGAGTACCCGCAGACCGCCGAGCTGGAGCGGCGTTGCGTGGCCATCCTCGCCGACCTCTGGCACGCCCCCGACCCGGACGCCGCGGTGGGCTGCTCCACCACCGGATCCAGCGAGGCCTGCATGCTGGCCGGGATGGCGCTCAAGCGCCGCTGGATGCGCCGCAACGCCGAGCGCTACGCGGCCGGGGCCCGACCCAACCTGGTGATGGGCGTCAACGTCCAGGTGTGCTGGGAGAAGTTCTGCAACTTCTGGGAGGTCGAGGCGCGCACCGCCCCCATGGAGGGCGAGCGCTTCCACCTCGGTCCCGAGCAGGCGGTCGCGCTGTGCGACGAGAACACCATCGGCGTGGTCGGCATCCTCGGCTCCACCTTCGACGGCTCGTACGAGCCGATCGCGGAGATCTGCGCGGCCCTGGACGAACTCCAGGAGCGCACCGGCCTGGACATCCCGGTGCACGTGGACGGCGCCTCCGGCGGCATGGTGGCGCCCTTCCTCGACCCCGAGCTGGAGTGGGACTTCCGGCTGCCCCGGGTGGCCTCGATCAACACGTCCGGGCACAAGTACGGGCTGGTCTACCCGGGCGTCGGCTGGGCGCTGTGGCGGGACAAGGAGTCGCTGCCGGAGGAACTGGTCTTCCGGGTCAACTACCTGGGCGGCGAGATGCCGACCTTCGCCCTCAACTTCTCCCGGCCCGGCGCGCAGGTGGCGGCGCAGTACTACGTGCTCCTGCGGCTCGGCCGGGAGGGCTTCAAGGCGGTCCAGGGCGCCTGCCGGGACGTCGCCGGCTACCTGGCCGGGGAGATCGAGAAGCTGGGCTGCTTCCGGCTGCTGACCCGCGGCGACCAACTGCCGGTGTTCGCCTTCACCACCACCGTGGGCACGCCCTTCGACGTGTTCGACGTCTCGCGGCGGCTGCGGGAGCGGGGCTGGCAGGTGCCCGCGTACACCTTCCCGGCGAACCGGGAGGACCTCTCGGTGCTCCGGGTGGTCTGCCGCAACGGCTTCTCGCGGGACCTCGCCGACCTGCTGCTGGCCGACCTCAACCGGCTGCTGCCGGAGCTGCGGCGCCAGCCCGTCCCGCTCAAGGAACTCGGGGTGCCGGTCAGCGAGGGCTTCCACCACTAGCCACTGCCGCTGCCACAACCACTGCCGGCTGCCGCCGTCGAGGCGTGTCCGAGTGGAAAGCCCCGGTGGGAGGACGCGGCGAAGCGTCTCCCACCGGGAGCGTCCCGGCGGTCGGGGCAGCCTCCCCCCGCGAGGCTGCCGCGACCGGTGGGGGATCCGGGACTCGTGCCGGGCCGACAACAGCCGGTCGGCCGGGACCGAGCGAAGCGGCCGGGGCGGCGAACCGCACCGACCAGAGAACTGTGCACGACGAACAGTTGAGTGTTCGAGGGCTCCGGGGGGTTGTGAGACACTTCCGTCCGTCTCAACCCCATGACCTGGTGTTTGGGACACCAGGCCGCTGAGGTTGGAGAAGGAGAGACACCGAACGGCCAGGGCCGGGCGCGCTCCTCCCGCCCTTCCCCCCGTGTCCCGTCTCGCGACCGTTGGAGGGCCGCTTTGGCTGCCGCCTGGAAAGACCTGCCCGAGGAGCTTCCCCGGCCCGCCCGACGGCTGGCGGAGAAACTCCGCGCCGTCAAGGACGCCGCCGGGCTCTCGCTGGCCGAACTGGCCGGACGGACGCACTACAGCCGGGCCTCCTGGGAGCGCTGGCTGAACGGCAAGCGGGTGGTGACCGAGCAGGCGCTGGAGGCTCTGGTCGGGGCGGTGGAGTGCGACGCGGCGGAGCTACGGCGGCTGTGGCGCCTGGCGGTGGAGCCCGTGCCCGTGCCGGTTGATCCGGCCGTTGCGGGCCCGGCTGATCCGGCCGACCCCGGTGACCAGGCCCCTCCGGGAGAGGCGTCGGCGGACGAGGACCTGGTGACCGACGGACCGACGGCCGAGGAGGCCGAGCGGCCCGCCGTCTCCTGGTGGCGGCGCCGGGCGGCGCTGGCCGCGGGCGCGGCGGTGGTGGCGCTGCTGGTGGTACTGGTCGGCCTGCGCGTGACCCGGCACGACGAGCAGGCATCGGCGGCCGGCGTCCCGACCCCGCCCGCCGTCCCCAGCGCGCAGCCCGTCCCGTCCACGCCCGTCTGCCAGGCCGTCGGCTGCGCGCACAAGGACCCCAAGACCACCGGCTGCGGCAAGGACGCCCGGACGCTGCAGACCCAGGTCATCGGCAAGGTGGTCATCTACCTCCGGTACAGCCGGGCCTGCCAGGCCTCCTGGGCGGCGATCACCGAGGGCGAGCCCAAGGATTACGCGGTGATCACCGACAGCACCGGGGAGAGCGAGACGGCCCTGATCCACTGGGGCTACGACAACTACTCGGCGATGCTGAACGCGGCGGACCCGGCGGTCGGGTTCCAGGTCTGCGGCTACCAGCCGGCCGGGCACGACTGCACCGGGACGGTGGTCGACCTGGCCTCGGTGGTGGCCTCCACCCCGATCCCGATCGGCCCCGCGTCGCCGCCCCCGGGCACCCGGGCCACGGCGACCCCGGACGGCCCCGCCGACCCGACCGGCTCCACCAGCCCCACCAGCCAGGCCGGCCCGACCACCGATCCGGCCCAGGCCTCGCCGAGCCCCTCCGCCGCCGGCTAGCAGGTCCACACAGACGCCCTAGTCCAGGTAGCCGCGCAGCTGCTCGGCGTAGGCGTGGTCGCGGAGCTTGAGCAGCGTCTTGGACTCGATCTGACGGATCCGCTCCCGCGTCACGCCGAACACCGCGCCGATCTCCTCCAGGGTGCGCGGGCGGCCGTCGTCCAACCCGTAGCGGAGCTTGACGACCTGACGCTCCCGTTCGCCGAGGGTGGCGAGCACCGCGTCCAGGTGCTGGCGCAGCAGCAGGAAGGTCGCGGACTCGGCGGGCGAGGCGGCGTCGGCGTCCTCGATGAGGTCGCCGAGCGCGATGTCGTCCTCCTCGCCGACGGGGGTGTGCAGCGAGATCGGCTCCTGGGCCAGCCGGAGCAGTTCGCGCACCCGCTCCTCGGTGAGTTCCAGCGCGGCGGCGACGTCGGCCGCGGTCGGCTCCAGGCCGCGTTCCTGCAGCAGCCCGCGCTGGACCCGGACGACGCGGTTGATCAGCTCGACCACGTGGACCGGCACCCGGATCGTCCGGGCCTGGTCGGCGAGCGCCCGGCTCATCGCCTGCCGGATCCACCAGGTCGCGTAGGTGGAGAACTTGTAGCCGCGGGCGTAGTCGAACTTCTCGACCGCCCGGATCAGGCCGAGATTGCCCTCCTGGATCAGGTCCAGCAGGGTCAGCCCGCGGCCGACGTACCGCTTGGCGACGGACACCACCAGGCGCAGGTTGGCCTCGATCAGACGGCGCTTGGCGATCCGGCCGAGGACCACCAGGCTGTCCAGCTCGCGGGCCAGCGCATCGGGCGGCGGCGGGTCGCCGTCGAGCCGCTCCTCGGCGAACAAGCCGGCCTCGATCCGGCGGGCCAACTCGACTTCCTCGGCGGCGGTGAGGAGCCGGATCCGGCCGATTTCGCGCAGGTACTGGCGCAGCAGGTCGGCGGCCGGGCCGGTGCCACCGGCGGACGAGGCGGGCTCGGGGGCCTCGTCCGCACCGTCGGGTTCGTCGGGTTCGTCGGGTTCGTCGGCATCCGGCTCGGTCGTCGACCCGGTTGCCGGCTCGGCTGCCGGCCAGGCCTCCGCTGCGGGGGCCGCATCCGGGCTGTCCGGGTGGCCCTCCGGCAGGCCTTGGGTGGGGATCCGGGCGCCGACCGGGAGCGCCACCCGGGCCCTGCCGTGGTCCGTCTCCTGTTCCGACTCCGCTTCCGGCCCCGGCGCCGGCCCCGGTTCCGGCTCCCCGGCCGGTTCGCCGGCCTGGGTTCGTCTACTGGCGGTGGTCGCTGCGGCGAGGCCTTGCTCCACGGCATCCCCTCGGGGCGGGCGCGACTCGGTCGGACCCGCGCTGTTCGGAGACAGGACGCCCTCCAGTGTGCGGTACGCCACACTCCGCGGCCGAGACTCGTGCGCCGACTTTCTGCGCAGCAGCTCCGCGGCGAGGCCTACAGCGCGGCCGCGCCCCGGCTGCGGAGCTGCTGCCCGTACTGCTGGAGCTGCCACAGCTCGGTCTGCACCGCGTGCAGCTGCTCGGCGTCGGCCCGGGGGCCGAGCCGCTGGAGGTAGCCGCGGACCTCGTCGATCCGCCGGTCCACCGCCAGCAGGCGCAGCTTGACGAGGAACTCGCCCGCGTAGATGGCGTCGGCCTTGCGGCGCGAGCGCACCGGTTCGACGGTCAGCTCCGTCACCAGTGAGCGCACCCGGTCGTCGGGGGCCGCCTCGCGCACCGCGCTGGTGAAGTCGGGCAGGGTCGCGCCGTACGCGGCGCCGCCGGCCTTGGCGATGGCCTGCCGGACGGCGGCGTACGGCGGGGTGGGGAACTCGTCGTCGCCGTAGTGGTCGAAGGCCGGACTGACCAGCTCCGGGTGCTGGAGCGCCAGTTTGAGCAGCTCGCGCTCGACGAACTGGGCCGGGTCGCGCGGGTTGAGCCGGAAGGCGGGCTGGGCGGGGCGCTGCGGCTGGACCGGCTCGGGGCGGCGGGCGCCCGTGCCGCGCGGGTTCTGCTGGCGCTCGCGGTCCCAGCGGGCGAGCTGGGAGACCCGGCGGACCACGAACGGCTCGTCCAGGATCCCGAGCATGCCGGCCAGGCGGACGGCGTACTCGTGCTGGATCGAGCGGTCCTTGATCTTGGCGACGATCGGGGCCGCCTCCTCCAGTGCCGCGGAGCGCCCCTCGGGGGTGTCCACCCGGTGCCGGGCCACCACCGAGTTCAGCGCGAACTCGAACAGCGGGACGGGGTTGTCGATCAGCTGCCGGACCGCCTCGTCGCCCTGGGCGAGCCGCAGCTCACAGGGGTCCATGCCGCCGGGGCTGACCGCGATGGAGGTCCTGGCGGCGAACTTCTGGTCGTCCTCGAAGGCGCGCAGGGCGGCCTTCTGGCCGGCCGCGTCGCCGTCGAAGGTGAAGACCGTCTCGCCCCGGTACTGGGAGGTGTCCATCAGCAGCCGGCGGATGATCTTGATGTGGTCCTCGGCGAAGGCGGTGCCGCAGGTGGCCACCGCCGAGGTGACCCCGGCCAGGTGGCAGGCCATCACGTCGGTGTAGCCCTCGACCACCACCGCCCGGCCCGACTTGGCGATCTCCTTCTTCGCCAGGTCGATGCCGTACAGCACGTGGGACTTCTTGTAGATCGGCGTCTCGGGGGTGTTCAGGTACTTCGGGCCGTTGTCGTCCTCGCGCAGGCGGCGGGCGCCGAAGCCGACCACCTCGCCCGCGATGTCCCGGATCGGCCAGACCAGCCGGCCCCGGAAGCGGTCGATCAGCCCGCCGCGCTGGCCCTGCGAGGCCAGGCCGCCGACCAGGATCTCCTTGTCGCTGAAGCCCTTGCCGCGCAGGTAGCGGACCAGGTGCTCCCATCCCACGGGCGCGTAGCCGACGCCGAAGGTCCTGGCGGCCTCCTCGTCGAAACCGCGCTCGGCCAGGAACCGGCGGCCGATCTCCGCCTCCGGCGAGGCCAGCTGCTCCTGGTAGTAGGCGGCGGCCACCTTGTGCGCCTCGACCAGGCGGGTCCGCTCGCCCTGCTGGTGGCGGGGGCTGTAGCCGCCCTCCTCGTAGCGGAGGGTGATGCCGGCCTGGGCGGCCATCCGCTCGACGGCCTCGGCGAAGGTGAAGTGCTCGATCTTCATCAGGAAGGCGATGGTGTCGCCGTTCTCCTGGCAGCCGAAGCAGTGGAAGACGCCCTTTGCGGGGTTCACGTAGAAGGAGGCGGACTTCTCGTCGTGGAAGGGGCAGACGCCCTTGTACTCGCCGCCGCCACCGTTGGTCAGCTGTACGTAGTCGCCGACCACCGCGTCGATCGGCAGTGCGCTGCGCACCGCCTGTACGTCTTCGTCCCTGATCCGCCCGGCCACCCCGGAAGTCTACTGGGGCGGCCCGGGTTTCCGGCCGCGCCGGCCGTTGCCCGCCACCGGCCCGCCCCGGGCCCGCGCGGATGGGAGCCCGGGGGTCGGTCGAAGGCCGGCCGCTACGCCCAGGCGGCGCCGACGAGCTTGGCGTGCCGGGCGAGCGCCGAGGCGTCCGTCAGGGTGGCGATCTGGTCGACGACCGTGCGCAGGGCGGCGCGGTCGTCCTCGGCCTCCTCGTACATCGCGGCGAAGACCGGGTCCAGCCCCTCGGGGGCGCGCTGGGTCAGCACGTACGCCAGCTCGGCGATCACGATCCGCTGGCGGGCCCGCAGCTGGGCCTGCTCGTCGCGCTGCATGACGAAGCGGACGGCGACCGCCTTGAGCACCGCGCATTCCAGCCGGACGTCCCTCGGGACGACCAGCTCGGCGGCGTAGCGGGTGAGCCGGCCGGGGCCGTAGCGGGCCCGGGTGGCCTGCTCGGCGGCGAGGCAGAAGCGGCCGATCAGCTGGCTGGTGAGGTCCTTGAGCCCGGCCCGGGCCCGCGCCGTGCCGTCGTAGCTGCGCGGCCACCACTCCTGGGCGAGCAGCCGGTCCAGGGCGGCGGCCAGTTCCTCCGGCTCGGCGTCCGGGGCGTAGCGCTCGGCGACCTTGAACAGTTCGCCGCGCTCGCTCGGGGCGCGCAGCGCGTCCGGGTGGATGTGGCCGGCCTGGAGACCGTCCTCGACGTCGTGGGTGGAGTAGGCGACGTCGTCGGACCAGTCCATCACGGTGGCCTCGAAGCACTTGCGTCCGGCCGGGGAGCCGGCCCGCAGCCAGCGGAAGACGGGGAGGTCGTCGGCGTAGACGCCGTACTTGGACGAGGCCGGGTCGGTGGGGTGGGCGCCCTTCGTCCACGGGTACTTGGTGGCGGCGTCGAGGGCGGCCCGGGACAGGTTGAGGCCGACGCTGCGGCCGGGCCAGGGGGCGAGCCGGGCGGCGGGCCGGTCGCCCTGGGGCGCGAAGCGCTTGGGCTCGAGCCGGGTGAGGATGCGCAGCGACTGGGCGTTGCCCTCGAAGCCGCCACAGGCCTCGGCGGCCTGGTCGAGGGCCTCCTCGCCGGTGTGGCCGAAGGGCGGGTGGCCGATGTCGTGGGCCAGGCAGCCGGTCTCCACCAGGTCCGGGTCGCAGCCCAGGGCGGCGCCCAACTCCCGGCCGACCTGCGCGCATTCGAGGGAGTGGGTGAGCCGGGTGCGCGGGAAGTCGCTGCGCATCGGGGCGACCACCTGGGTGGTGCCGGCCAGTCGGCGCAGCGCCGCGGAGTGCAGCACCCGGGCGCGGTCGCGCTGGAACGCCGTACGGCCGGGGCGCTTGTCCGGTTCGGGGACCCAGCGGGCCTCGGCGGCGTGGTCGTACGGGATCGGGGCGGCGAGGCGGTGCGTGGTGTCATCCATATGACATTCACGGTACGCCGCACCCCCGACACGGGGGGTGTGCCGCGCACGAAGGAGCGCGGGCCGGGGCGTGAACGGCGGGCAGCGCGCCGGTGATCGCCCTCGCGAACCGCTCGTACCCGGACGGCCCGGTTCCGGCACCGTTCCCCGGAGCCGAGGTCAGCCCCGGACGGCTTTGAGCAGCACGGCGGCCACCGCCTCCTGCCCCTTGGCGTTGGGGTGCACCGGCGCCAACCCCCGGGCGGGGAAGGGCGGCTCGATCCAGCGGGCGTCCTCCCCCGCGCACATGTCGTGCCCGGCGGAGGGGCCGGCGGTGTCCACGAAGACCGCCCCGGCCGCTTCCGCGCGCTGCTTGAGCATCCCGTTGAGCTGCTGCTCCTTCTCCATCAGGAAGCCGAGGTCCGCCGCGGCGATCGTGGTGCCGAGCACCGGCGCGCAGCGCGCCGGTTCGGCCGGGAGCAGCGCCGGGTAGCCGACCACGTAGACCCGGGCCTGCGGGGAGCGCCGCCTGATGTCCCGGAGGACCGCGGAGACCTGCTCGCCGGCCGCGTCCACCCTGGCCCGGAGCTGGTCGCCGCCGCCGGCGGAGTAGTGGTCCCGGCAGGGCGCGCCACCCCCGTGCTCCTCGCCGACCAGGTCCTTCACCGCACCCACCAGGTTGTCCTTGGCGCACTCGGTGACGACCTCCATGAACCCCGCGTCATTGCCGCCGATCCCGACGGTGACCAGCCAGGTGGCCGGGGTCAGGGCGTCCAGCTGGGCCGGATTGGGCCCGCCGTCGGTCTGCTGCGGGGCCCGCAGGTCCCCCGTGCGGGCCCCGCTGCAGCTGACGTCCCGGAACTGCGCGGGCGGCAGGCCGAGCCCCTTCGCCACCAGCGCGGGGTAGTCGGCCCCGGAGCGGAGGCAGCCGCTCGGCTCGCCGACCTGCGGGGTGATCTTGATCCCGGCCGTGTACGAGTCGCCGAGCGCCACGTACGGGCCGGTGGGCGCGGGGGTCGGTGTCGGGGTGGCCGAAGCGGTCGCCGTCCGGCCGGGGAGCTCGCCGGCGAAGCCGGGCGCCGCAGCACCGGGAGCTCCCCCGCCGCTGCACCCGGCCAGCAGCAGGGCGGCCAGCCCGGCCGTCGCGGCGACGGTCGGGCGTGTGGTCCTCGGCATGGCGTCCCCCCGGGGTACGAGTCACGGGCAGCTCCGTACGGCGGCCCGTCCCCCGGGCACCTCAGGGGGCAACGCACGGGCGGCGGCCGATGACTCCCGACCGGAGCGGAACCAGCCGACCGGCGCAGCCCCGCGGAGCCGACTCCGCCGCCGGTGCGCGGGGTTGAACGGTGTCGAGTGGCGAGTGTCGAGCGGTGTCGAGCCCCCGGTGCTACTCGGCGCCGCGCTCGTGCTCGGCGAGGAACTCCTCGAAGCGCCGCCCCAGCTCGTCCGCCGAGGGCAGGTCGACCGGCTCGGCGAGCAGGCTCTCCCGGCCGTCGGCGCCCACCACCGCGTCGTACTGGCCCTCCATGCCGCGGATCGCCGAGCGCAACTCGCCGTCCCCCTGGGCCAGCTGCTCCTCGATGTCTGCGTAGACCTCGCCGACCCGACGGCGCAGCGGCTCGCCCGGCAGCACCAGGCCGGTGGCGGACTGCACCGCCTCCAGGATCAGCACGGCGGCGGCCGGGTAGGCCGAGCGGGCCACGTAGTGCGGGACGTGCACCGCGAAGCCCAGCACGTCGTGCCCGGCCTCGGCGAGGCGGTACTCCAGCAGCGCCTGGGCGCTGCCCGGGACCTGCGCCTGCTCGAACCACTGCGGGTAGCCCGGCGCGAGGTCGAGCCGGTTGCCGTGCGGGGTCAGCCCGACCGGGCGGGTGTGCGGGACGCCCATCGGGATGCCGTGGAAGTCCACGCTGAGGCGGACCTCGAACCGCTCGGCCAACTCGCGTACGGCCCGGCTGAAACGCTCCCACTCGACGTCCGGCTCGGGGCCGCTGAGCAGCAGGAACGGCGCGCCGGCGGCGTCCCGGACGAGCTGGAGCAGGATCTCCGGCGGGTCGTAGGACGTCCACTGGTCGCGGTCGAAGACCATCGCGGGTCGGCGGGCCCGGTAGTCGACCAGGCGGTCGTGGTCGAAACGGGCCACCACCTGCGGCGATCCCGCCTCCAGGAGATGCGCCACCACCTGGCCGCCGGCCTCACCGGCGTCCATGAAGCCCTCGAAGTGGTGGAGCAGCACCAGGCCGGCGCCGGTGTCGCGCAACTCCGCGGCGGCCGCGGCGACCGCGGCCACGCCCTGCTCGTCCAGCTCGTACAGCGCCTGGAAGTCACGCACGCGCACCCATCCCCGTTCTCCGCTCGACCCGATCCGTCCGGCTTCTCGTCGTCTCCAGCGCGCCGGGCGGCGCCGGAATTCCCGCCGCGGCGAAAGGCCTGCCGGACGACCCGGTGAGGCACCCTCCCCCGCACCCGGCCCGCCGGCCGGCGCGGCACCCGTCGGACGACCCGCCGGGCGACCCGCCGGGCGGCCCTGCGAACCATGATCGCATCCGACGGGAAAAGCCCTGGTCACGGGTGTTCAGCCAGCCGGTCCGGAACCCGCCGCGCAGGCCCGCGCGGCCATTCGCGTGCCGCGAAGTGACGCACCGCCTTCTGGCGGGTATCGTCCTCTCGCTGCCTCGCATCGTCGCGTCGTCGTCACGTCGTCCGTAACGCCGTCGGCCACGTCCCGGATCGATGCTCAGGCAGCCACCCACGACGCATCTTGCCTTCACCTGGCCGCCTGCTTCCCTTCGCGCACTCGTCTCCTTCTCGGCCATTTCGCGGACGCACACTGTCCCCTCGCTCTTCCCGCCGGACCGGTCCGAGGATCCGTGTCCGTTCCGGCACCCGCGCCGCCCGTTCCGGGCCGCCGCCCCCCGCATCGCCCGACCGGAAGCCTCCGGCATGCACGGGTACCCGGAGGGCGGAGACCGGACCGGGGGTCCGAGTCCACCGCACCCGCGCCGCACCCTGGCGCGGGAGGCACCCTACGACCGATGAAGGACCGAAGGTTCCGTGCCCGTACCTGTCATCCTCACCGGCCGCACCGTGCGGCTGGAGCCCCTCGCCGCGCACCACGCCGAGGCCATCGCCGAGGCCGGCGCCGAGGACCGTACGACCTACGCCTTCACCCCCGTCCCGCACGGCCTGGAAGCCGCCCGCGATTACATCGCGCGGGCGCTCGCCGACCAGGCAGCGGGCCGGTCGGTGCCGTTCGCGACGGTGAGCGTCGCGGACGGCCGGGTCGTCGGCTCCACCCGCTTCCTGGAACTCGACTACTGGCAGGGCCCGCTGGTGTGGCCGCCGGTGCCGGGCGTGCCGTTCGGCGATCCGGAGACGGCCGTCCCGGACGCGGCCGAGATCGGCAACACCTGGCTCTCGCCGCGTGCCCAGGGCACCGGCGTCAACACCGAGGCCAAGCTGCTGATGCTGCGCCACGCCTTCGAGGTCTGGGGCGTGCAGCGGATCTCGCTGCGCGCCGACGCCCGCAACCTGCGCTCGCGGGCCGCGATCGAGCGGCTCGGGGCGACCTCCGAGGGCGTCCGCCGGGCCCACTCGCGCGGGCTGGACGGGGTGGTGCGCTCGACGGCGTTCTACTCGATCCTGGACTCCGAGTGGCAGGCCGTCCGGGACATCATCGAGCTGCGGATCGCCGCCGCCACCTCGCCGAGCGCCCCGGATCCGGCGATCAACCAGGAGTGCCTTAGACACGGCGGCAGCGGCGCAGGGCAGCTGATGATCACGGCCTGAGCGGCACCCGCTCACCGGTGGCGGCGGTCTTCAGGATCCAGCTGAGGACCGCCGTGCCGCCGGGTTCCTCGGGCAGGGCCGGCCGACGGCCGGGGCTCGTCTCGGCGACCGCCGAGACCGGGCGCCAGCCGCCGCGCAGCCGGGTGACCGCCACCTCCCAGACCGGATGGCCGTCCTGCGCACGGCAGATCCTGACCGAGCCCTCGTGGGTGTGCACGGCCCAGCGGCCGTCCAGCGCGTCCGTGTGCCGCACGGCCCGGATGCGCTGCCACTGCTCGTCGGTCCACGCCACGTCGGGGACGGGGTGCGGGCGCGGCACGAGCATGTCCGCGCGGCCCCGGCCGCCGGTGACGGACCCGGGCTCTGGGAACGCCCAGCCGGGCAGCGGCTCGCGGGCGGCCGTCCAACTCGCGGGGATGCCACGGGCGCCGGTGTACGACGCGACCACACCGCCGGTGATCGCGGCCATGGTGTCCATGTCACCGCCGGCCGCGATCGCCTCCCACACGGCGGCCGGATAGTCGGTGAGGCGCCGGGCGGCGCACCACAGGGCGTACGGGACGGTGTCGGCCGCGGAGGTCCGGCTACCGTTGCCGAGCACCCGCGCGGCGACCCGGAGGTCCGGCTCGGCGAGCAGCCCGATCGCCTCGGTCAGGCCGTCGTGGACGGCGCCCGGCGGGGTGTGGTGCCTGACCTCGACGAGGAAGTCCGCCGGCGTCGTGCCGCCGGTTGCGGCCCGGACCGCCAGGGCCGCCGCCACCGCGACGGCGACGGCCCCGTCCACCGCCTGCGGATGGGTGTGGGTGATCACCGCTGTCCGGGCGGCCAGCCGGACGACCTCGTCGAGGTCCTCCGCGTACGCCGCCCCCAGCGGAGCGACCCGCATCGCGGCGCCGTTGCCGTACGAGCCCTGGCCGTCGAAGAGTTGCGCGGCCAGCGCCGCGGCGTCACCGCCCTCCCGGATCAGCCGGAGCATCCGGTTGGCGGCCGGGCCGTAGCCGCGGTCGAAGTCGTGCCGGCCGGCGAAGGCGTGGGTGAGGTCGAAGGTGTCGATCGCGCCGCGTTCGCGGTGGGCGGCGTACACCGAGCAGGCCATCTCGGTGTCGTCGGTCCACGGCCAGGGGCCGGGCGGTTCGGTGCGGGAGTCGAAGTGGGCCCGGGCGGTGGCCGGGACGAAGAACTGGGCGCCGAGGGCGTCGCCGACGGAGAGGCCGTTGAGCGCGTCGAGCGCGGGGCCGTTGGGTTCGGTCATCATGTGCGGCCAAGCTCAACGGCTCCGCCGCCGTTCGTCAACACCGTTTGGCCGGGGCCCCCGAAGGGGGATGTTTCGCATACCTCCGATCCGGGTGGGGCAGCACCGGGGTATGACCCGCGCGAACCCGCTCGACCCCGTCGTCCTGCTCGGCGCCGACCAGCAGCACATCGCCACCCGAGCGCAGTTGCGCCGGCTCGGCGTGCCCTCCGGCACGATCGCGCACCGGCTGCGGCCCGGCGGTCCGTGGCAGCAGGTGCTGCCGCGGGTGATCTGCCTGCAAAGCGGCAGATTGACGACTCATCAGCGGATGCGCGCCGCCCTGGCGTACGCGAGTCCGAAGGGCCGGGAGCCGCAGTCCGGGGAGGTGCTGCTGACCGGGCTGGCGGTGCTGGCCGACGCCGGGCTGCCGAGTGCCGGGCACCCGGCCGACGTGGCGGAGGTGGACGTCCTGATCCCGGCCCAACGGCGGGTGGGCGACCGGGAGTTCGTGCGGGTGCACCGGGCGTCGGGGGCGATGCCCAGTGGCTTCGAGCGGGACGACGGACTGTGGAGCGTGACGGTCGCGCGGGCGTTGGCGGACCTCGCGCCGCGGGGTGTGCCGCCGCGCCGGTTCCGGGCGCTGTGCGCCGAGGCCGTGCAGCGGCGACACTGTGAACTCGGCGAGTTACTGGACCAGTTGCTGGCCCGGCCGGGGGCGCTGGCGCTGCCGCAGGTGGCCCGGGTGGTGGAGGACCTGACCGCCGGGGTGCGCTCGGTGGTGGAGGGCGAGGCCCGCCAACTGCTCGCGCACGCGGGCCTTCCCGATCCGCTCTGGAACCCGGTGCTCTTCCTCGACGGCCGCTTCCTCGCCGTCCCGGACGCCTACTGGCCGCACGCCTGCGTGGCCCTGGAGATCGACTCCCGGGCCTACCACCTGCGCCCGGCCGACCACGAACGCGGCCTCGCCCGGGCCAACCGCCTCGCCACCGCCGGTCTCCCGGTCGTCCGCACCACCCCGGTCCAGCTCCGGCGCGATCCGGCCCCGGTCCTGCACGAGTTGACCGCGCTGGTCACCACCGGCCCGCACGGCCCGCACGAGCGCGTCACCTGGCGCCGGGCGCGGTGAGCCGGTGGGCTGGTGGGCCGGGCGGCGGGGGCGGGGTTCAGCAGCGTGGGTCGATCTCCTGGAAGGTGGCGTAGTGGTCCGCGGACCAGTACCGCTCTCCGGCGGTGCCGGTGACGACCCGGCGGGTGCCGCGGTCGTCGGAGCCCGGGGTGACGACGGTGAACTCGTGGTAGTAGCCGCCGGACTTCCTGGGCAGCCGGCTCTCGCGGTTCTCGAAGACGATGCCGTCGCGGTTGTACGGGTAGGGGCCGCCCTTGGCGATCAGGGTGAGGGTGTCCTGGGCCTGGCTGGGGAGTTTGCTGCGGCAGACGTCGGCCAGCGCCGGGTCGGTGGGGACCCAGGTCCCGGCGGGGGCGGGGCCGGTGCCGGAGGGCGGGGACGGCTTGGGGGTCGAGGGCTTCGCCGCGGTGGCGGCGCTCGTGGTCGCGCTCGCGGCGGCGCTCGCGGCGGCCTTGGGGTGGCCGCTGCCGCCCTTGCCGGCGAGCAGGTAGCCGACTCCGGCGAGGACCGCGAGGATCAGGACGGCCACGACGACGAGCGGGCTCTTGCTTCTGGTCATGCGGTCCAGCTTGGCAGGCGTCGGCTCCCGGCCGGGCCGGGTACGGCCGGGTGCGCACGTGGCCGAGGCCACACGCACGTACGGCCGGGCGGGGACGGACGCCGTTGTCCGTCCCCGCCCGGCCGTGTCACGTACGCCGGTTCTCCTGCGCCGAGCTCCGGTGTACGCCCTCCCGACGGGAGGGTGAGCGGTCAGTCGTGCCCGCGCTCGAGTAGGGGATGCCTACCCTCTCAGCGCGAGTCGCTGCCCGCCGTCTCGATGGCGGCGCGGCCGGCCTCCAGGCGCGCCACCGGGATCCGGAAGGGGGAGCAGGAGACGTAGTCCAGCCCCACCTCGTGGAAGAAGTGGACCGAGTCCGGGTCGCCGCCGTGCTCGCCGCAGACGCCGAGCTTGAGGTCGGGGCGGGTGGCCCGGCCGGCCTCGACGGCGTGCTTGACCAGCGAGCCGACGCCGTCGCGGTCGATGGTCTCGAACGGGGAGACCCCGAAGATGCCCTTCTCCAGGTAAGCGGTGAAGAACGAGGCCTCCACGTCGTCCCGGGAGAAGCCCCAGACGGTCTGGGTGAGGTCGTTGGTGCCGAAGGAGAAGAACTCGGCGGCCTCGGCGATCTGACCGGCGGTCACCGCGGCGCGCGGCAGCTCGATCATGGTGCCGAGCTTGATGTCCAGCTGGACGCCGGTGGACTGGGCGACCTCGGCGAGCACGCGCTCGCACTCGTCGCGGACCAGCTCCAGCTCCTGGACGGTGCCGACCAGCGGGATCATCACCTCGGGGCGCGGGTCCGCGCCGGCCAGCTTGCGCTCGGCGGCGGCCTCGGCGATGGCGCGGACCTGCATGCCGAACAGGCCGGGGATGACCAGGCCGAGGCGCACGCCGCGCAGGCCCAGCATCGGGTTCTGCTCGTGCAGGCGGTGGACCGCCTGGAGCAGCCGCAGGTCGTTCTCGTTCGGGTCCTTGCGGGCCTCGGCGAGGGCGACGCGCACCGACAGCTCGGTGATGTTCGGCAGGAACTCGTGCAGCGGCGGGTCGAGCAGGCGGACGGTGACCGGCAGGCCGTCCATCGCCTGGAACAGCTCGACGAAGTCGCTCTTCTGCAGCGGCAGCAGGGTGGAGAGCGCCTGCTCGCGGTCCTTGTCGTTGTCCGCGAGGATCAGGTGCTCGACCTCCTTGCGGCGCTCCTCGCCGAGGAACATGTGCTCGGTGCGGCACAAGCCGATGCCCTGGGCACCGTAGCGGCGGGCGCGCGAGCCGTCCTCGGCGTTGTCGGCGTTGGCGCGCACGGCCAGCCGGCGGCGGCCGTCGGCGTGCGCCATCAGCCGGTGGACGGCCTGGACCAGCCCGCCCTGGACGTCGGCGCCGGCGTGCAGCGTGCCCTCGAAGTACTCGACCACGGGGGACGGCAGCACGGGTACCTCACCGAGGTAGACCTTGCCGGTGGCGCCGTCGATCGAGACCACGTCGCCCTCCTCGACGACCAGGCCGTCGGAGGTGGTGAAGCGGCGGGACTTGGTGTCGACCTCCAGCTCCTCGGCGCCACAGACGCAGGTCTTGCCCATGCCGCGGGCGACGACGGCGGCGTGCGAGGTCTTGCCGCCGCGCGAGGTGAGGATGCCCTCGGCGGCGATCATGCCGTCCAGGTCGTCCGGATTGGTCTCGCGGCGGACCAGGATGACCTTCTCGCCGGAGCGGGACCACTTGACGGCGGTGTAGGAGTCGAAGACGACCTTGCCGATCGCGGCGCCGGGCGAGGCGGCGAGGCCCCAGGCGATCTGCTTGGACTCGGCGGTCGGGGCGAACCGCGGGAACATCAGCTGGGCCAACTGGCCGCCCGTGACGCGCATCAGCGCCTCGTCCAGGTCGATCAGGCCCTGGTCGACCAGCTGGACCGCGATCCGGAAGGCGGCAGCGGCGGTGCGCTTGCCGACGCGGGTCTGCAGCATCCACAGCTTGCCGCGCTCGATGGTGAACTCGATGTCGCAGAGGTCGCGGTAGTGGTTCTCGAGCGTCTGCATGATCGCCATCAGCTCGTCGTACGACTTCTTGTCGAGCTTCTCCAGCTCGGCCAGCTGCAGGGTGTTGCGGATGCCGGCGACGACGTCCTCGCCCTGGGCGTTGGACAGGTAGTCGCCGTAGACGCCCTGGGCGCCGGTGGAGGGGTCGCGGGTGAAGGCGACGCCGGTGCCGGAGTCCTCACCGAGGTTGCCGAAGACCATGGTGCAGACGTTCACGGCGGTGCCGAGGTCGTTCGGGATGCGCTCCTGGCGGCGGTACAGCCGGGCGCGGTCGCCGTTCCAGGAGTGGAAGACGGCGTGGATGGCGAGGTCCATCTGCTCGCGCGGGTCCTGGGGAAAGGCCCGGCCGGTCTCGCGTTGGACGATGCCCTTGAACACCTCGACGAGTTCCCGGAGGTCGGAAGCGTCCAGGTCCAGGTCGTTGACGGTGCCCTTGGCGTGCTTGGCCTCGTCCAGGGCCTCCTCGAACAGCTCGCCGTCGACGCCCAGCACGGTCTTGCCGAACATCTGGACCAGGCGGCGGTAGGAGTCCCAGGCGAAGCGCTCGTTGCCGGACTGGGCGGCGAGGCCGACCACCGAGGCGTCGGAGAGGCCGATGTTGAGGACGGTGTCCATCATGCCGGGCATGGAGAACTTGGCGCCGGAGCGGACCGAGACCAGAAGCGGGTTGTCGGCCTGGCCGAGCTTCTTCCCCATCTGCTGCTCGAGGGCGTCCAGGTGGGCGCTGATCTCCTCGTGCAGCGAGGAGGGCTCGCTGCCGGTCTCCAGGAAGACCTTGCAGGCCTCGGTGGTGATGGTGAACCCCGGGGGGACGGGGAGCCCCAGGTTGGTCATCTCGGCCAGGTTCGCGCCCTTGCCGCCGAGAAGATCCTTGAGGTCCTTGTTTCCTTCGGTGAAGGAGTAAACAAACTTCTGCTGGGACGGCACGGGTCGGTCTCCTCGTACGCGGTTGCCCTGACGCCGGAGAACATACCCATTTCGAAGGCACTTCTCTGCCCTGAATAGGCCACCCGAGGCCGGTACCGAGTGGTAACCCCTTGGATCGAAAGCACATAAAGGCGTTCACCTCTGTTGGTGAAATCGTCCTCCTGACGCGAGCTTGCCTTCAAGTCTTGAAGGCGACGAAACGGAAAGCCGCCCCACTCGGACGCTGGGTAGCGGTCATGCGTCCGTCGCGTTGCCCCGGCTTGATTTCCTGCAACCGGATCGGCCGTTCTCCGGCCGACCGGCTTCGGGAAGCGATCCACGCCCGACCTGTCCATTTCGTCCACTGACGCGGCGTCAGCCGCCACCCCGTGTGGCAAGCGTCACCAGCACATCTCAGCGATCGAACGTAAACCTGCCGCGCCCATCGTCGCACTGAGCTCTGGTTCATGCCCGCTCAGTGATGGTCGGGCGCCGAAAAGGAGCCCTCTTGTCCAGCATGGACAAGAGGGCTGCGACCGAGTGGCAATCGGCCCGAGAGGGCAGATTTCGCCGCTTCGGACAGATCATCCGCCGGAGGTGTCCGATTCGGCGTCCACGCCCGGCCGGGCGCAGTCATACGGATCGTCCAACCACCCCTCGGGCAGGACCACCCGGTTGTTGCCACTGGTGCGGCCACGCGGGCCGTCCGCGCCGATCGGCCAGGACTGGTTCTGCTCCACCTGGGCGAGGGTTTCGGCCAGATCGGCCAGCGAAGAGGCGTTCGCGAGCCGCACCCGCAGCTCCGAGCCGACCGAGAAGCCCTTGGTGTACCAGGCGACGTGCTTGCGGAAGTCGATCACGCCGCGCGTCTCGTCCCCCAACCACTCGCCGAGCAGCTGCGCGTGGCGCACCATCGCCCGGGCGACGTAGCCGAAGTCGGGGCGCGCGTAGTCCGCGTCGCCCTCGAAGATCGACACCAGATCCTTGAACAGCCACGGCCGGCCCAGGCAGCCGCGCCCCACCACGACGCCGTCGCAGCCGGTCTCGCGCATCATCCGCAGCGCGTCGTCGGCCGACCAGATGTCCCCGTTGCCCAGCACCGGCACGTGCGCCGGGACGGACTCGCGCAGCCTGGCGATCGCCGACCAGTCGGCCGTGCCGCCGTAGTGCTGGGCGGCCGTGCGCCCGTGTAGGGCGATCGCGGCCACGCCCTCCTCGGCACCGATCCGGCCGGCGTCCAGGTAGGTGAGGTGGTCGTCGTCGATGCCCTTGCGCATCTTCATGGTCACCGGGAGGTCGCCCGCGTTGGCCACCGCCTCGCGCAGGATCTCGCGCAGCAGGTTGCGCTTGTACGGCAGCGCCGAGCCGCCGCCCTTGCGGGTGACCTTGGGGACGGGGCAGCCGAAGTTGAGGTCGATGTGGTCGGCCAGGCCCTCGTCCGAGATCATCCGGGCCGCCTTGCCGACGGTCACCGGGTCGACCCCGTACAACTGGATCGAGCGCGGCTTCTCGCTCGGGTCGAACTTGATCAGCTGCATGGTCTTGGCGTTGCGCTCGACCAGCGCCCGGGTGGTGATCATCTCCGAGACGTACAGTCCCTTGCCGCCGCTCTGCTCGCGGCACAGGGTGCGGAACGGCGCGTTGGTGATGCCGGCCATCGGTGCCAGCACGACGGGCGGCCACACCTGGAGGGGGCCGATGTCCAGCGGCGCGAACTCGGTCTCGGGCGCGGTGGGTGCGGGCGTGGCTGTCATGCGCGGCTGACCTCGGGTAGGGGGACGGGACTCTCCATTGTCCCCCACCCGGGTGAGCGGGCCGCGCCGCGGCCGAGCGGCCCGGAAAGGGGGCGCCCGCGCTACGACGGATTGATCGAGATCGACCCCGAGGTGACCTCGACGTGGACGCGGTTCGGGCTGCCGGCGTCCGCCAGCTGCGGGTCGATCCGGCCGCTGCCGCTGCCCATCTCGGCGGAGAAGGCGTAGTGGCTGTACCGCGGCAGGTTCATCGTCACCGAACCGGAGGTCGCCCGGCCGGTCACCTCCTGCGGGGCCTTGGCGAAGGCCAGGTCCACCGAGCCCGAGGTGCTCCGCGCCTCCACCCGCCGGGCACTCAGGCCGGTGGCCCGGATCTGCCCGGAGGTGGCCTGCGCGGACACGTCCCCGGAGGTGTCGACCAGCAGCAGCTGGCCGGAGGTGAGCCGCATCCGCACGGGGCCGCTCAGGCCGTCCACCTCGACCGAGCCGGAGTCCGCCGAGCCCGATACCTCCGTCGCCGCCGGTACCTCCACATCGATCCGGGCGCCGCACCCCAGGTCCACGACCGGCACGATCCGGAAACAGCGCATGCTCACGTTCAGGGCGTCGCCGACGACGGTGGCCGACACCACCGGCTTGCGCCACAGCCAGTCCAACCGCTGCCGCACCACCACGTGATCCTCCCGGCCGGCCCGGATCCGGACGGCGGCGCTGCCGGTGTCCAGCGTCAGCCGGTGGACGACCACGTTGTCGTACGGCTGGGACGAGGTCGTCCGCTGCTGCGCCACCAACGACCAGGTCTGCAGTCCGGCGCCGATCATGACCAGGACGATCGCGAGCGTCCCGGTGACCCGCCAGGCCTTCGTCGTTCCCATGGTCACCCGACCTCCAGGAACCGCAGCACCGCCATCACCCGGCGGTGGCTGTCCTCGGCCGGCGGCAGGTCGAGCTTGGTGAAGATCGAGTTGATGTGCTTGGCGACCGCGCTGTCGCTGACCACCAGCGCGGCGGCGATCGCGGCGTTGGAGCGGCCCTCGGCCATCAGGGCGAGCACGTCCCGCTCGCGGGGCGTCAGCTTCTCCAGCGGATCCCGGTGCCGGCGCACCAGCAGCTGGGCGACCACCTCCGGGTCCAGCGCGGTGCCGCCCTCGGCGACCCGCTGGAGCGCGTCCACGAAGTCGTCCACGTTGGCGACCCGCTGCTTGAGCAGGTAGCCGACGCCGCTGGTGTTGGTGGCCAGCAGATCGGCGGCGTAGCGCTCCTCCACGTACTGGGAGAGCAGCAGCACGGCGACCTCCGGCCACTGCCGGCGGATCACCAGCGCGGCCCGCACGCCCTCGTCGGTGAAGCCCGGAGGCATCCGGACGTCCGCGACCACCACCTTCGGGCGGTGCTCCCCGACGGCGGCCAGCAGTTCCTCGGCGTCCCCGACGGCGGCCACCACCTCGAATCCCACCGCCTCCAGGACCTTGACCAGGCCTACCCTCAGCAGGACCGAGTCCTCGGCGATCACAGCGCGCACGGCAACTCCACGGTGATGGTGGTGGGGCCCCCGAGGGGGCTGAGAACGGCCAGCGTGCCGTCGACCGAGGCGGCACGCTTGCGCAGACCCGTCAGCCCGGTGCCGCGCGAGGGGTCCGCGCCGCCCACGCCGTCGTCGCTGATGACCAGCCGCAGCCGGCCGCCGGCCGTCCGCACCGAGAGGTCCACCCGGCCGGCCCGGGCGTGCTTGGCCACGTTGGTCAGCGCCTCGGAGACGGTGAAGTACGCGACCGCCTCGACGGTCGGGGCGACCGGCTCGGAGAGTTCGACGTCCAGGCGCACCGGCAGCGGAGCACGGGCGGCGATACCGGAGAGCGCCGCGTCCAGGCCGCGGTCCTCCAGAACGGCCGGATGCAGACCGCGGACCAGGTCACGCAGCTCGTCGATGGCGGCCTGCGCCTCCTCGTGGGCGTCGACGATCACCTGCATGGCGTCGGGCGGGCACTCCTTGAGGGTGCGCCGGGCCAGGCCGAGGTTCATCGCGAGGGAGGTGAGGCGCTGTTGGGCGCCGTCGTGCAGGTCGCGTTCGATCCGGCGCCGCTCGGCGTCCACGGCGTCGACCAGCCCGGCCCGGCTCTCGGCGATCTCCTCGACCCGCCGCTCCAGCTTCTCCGCCCGGTTGGGCCCGAGCAGCCGCTGCGCCGCCCACACCTCCAGGCGGGCCATCAGCGTCACCGCCCAGGGCAGCGCGAGCAGCAGCAGCACCCCGCCGACCGTGAGCTCGACGTCCAGCCCCGCCAGGTCCGAGCGCAGCCCGGTGTCCGGGGGCATCAGCCAGATCCAGCCGTACAGGGTGGCCAGCACCAGCGCCACGGCCCAGGCGTACAGCACCGCGAACGCGCCCGCCGCCAGCAGCGGGCCGGCCCCCAGGTGGTAGAGGGTCTGCGGCCAGGTCAGGCCCAGCAGAGGGATCCGGCGGCCGGCGGCCGGCGGCGGCACCTCCACCCCGCGCAGGGCGCGCAGGCGGGCTCGCTGGGCGGCGGTCAGCGGGCGGGTGCAGACCAGGGCGACGGCGAGGCCCGGGAAGAGCAGCGCGGAGTCGGTGACGCCCAGCCAGACCGGCAAGGCCATGGGTATTCCGGCGGCTATGAAACGGGTGTCCCGCCAGGCGTCGGCCGACCACGGTGGGCGCCGGAGGCTCCTGACGAGCGCTCGGCGCAACGTGGTGGAGGGCATGCCGCCCAGCGTAGGGCCCGGTGATCAACAGCCGCCATGAAGGGGTGTGCAGAGCGGGGGTGTAGCTAGGTACACCCCCGATTCGGTGTGGCACACCACCGACAGGGGGCGGTGCCCGACGGAAGGCTTGGGGGCATGACGAGCACCGCATCGCACTCCGCCACTCCGCCGCACGGGCGGCCCGTCCCCGGGAGCCACGGGGGTGTTACCGGGGGCGCGGCCCGCCCGGTGTCGGGACCGGAGCCGAAGCCGGAGCCGGACCTGGAGTCTGAGTGGGATTCGGACTCCGAGTCCGAGTCGGCGGGGACGCTGCCGGCCGGCGCCGGGCCCTGGACGGTCCGCAGCGTCGGTGCCGGCCGCGGCCGCGCCGCGCTGGAGCTCTACCAGAACGGTGAGTTGACCGACGTTCTGGTCGCCGCCCGGCTCGCGCCGCAGCTGGTGCGCGGCGCCCGGCGCAGCCCGTCCGGGGGGAACCGCTCCCACGTGCTCGCCTGGGGACGGCTGCCGCTCGACGGCACGGTGCCCTCCGTGGTGTTCATCAACGGCGGGCGGCGGCCGTTCCGTGGGGTCCGTGGGGTCCGTACGGCACGCGCGGACCGCACGGGCCGCACGGCCTTCGCGGCCGAGGTGGTCACGGTCGCCGGGTGCTTCTGGCTGGCCTGGGCGCACGGCCCCTTCGACGCGGTGCTGGTCGGGCACCCGGCGGGCGGTCCGGCCGAACGGCTACCGCTGCGGCGGGTGCGGGCGCGGCAGGTCACGGCCGGCGAGGGTGCGGCATGACCCTCGCCGTCGTCCAGGGCGCCGCCCCGGCGTACGCCCTGCCGGAGCGCCTGCGGCAGCTGCCGCGGCTGGCGGCCGTCGGCCTGCTGCCGTGGCTGATGGTCCTGGCCGTCAACCACGAGACCCCGTGGGTGGTGCTCGACCTGCTGGAGTTCGCGGGCCTGCTGTCGCTGGACACGCTCCTACTGCGGCGCAGCGCCGCCGCCCTGTGGGCGGGCACGGCGGTGGCCCTGCTGCTCGCCGGGGACGCGCTGGCCGACATCGCCCTCGCCGGGCCGGGCCACGCGGTCCTGGCCGCGCTGATGATGGCGTTCTTCGTCGAACTTCCGCTGGCGGCGGTGTGCCTGCTGCTCGGCCGGGAGGCGGTACGCAGCTAGAGGGTGGCGGGCAGCGCGTCCATCAGGGCGCGGGTCTCGTCGTCCAGCGGGGTGTACGTGACCATCCGCGTGCCGAGCCGGGGGCCGAGCCAGAAGTTGGTGTACTCGCAGCGCAGCAGGCCCACGCCCGGGACCTGGAAGCGCTTGATCCCGTTTCCCGGCCGCATCACCTCGTGCCGCTGCCACTCCTCCTCGAAGTCCGGCGACGCCTTGCGCAGCCGGCAGAGCAGCGCCTTCCAGGCCGGCTCGGCGGAGTGGTCGGCCATCGCGGCGCGGTAGCGGGCCACCATGCCGAGGCGTTCCCTCCGGTAGTCGATCAGCACCTCGCGGAACCGCGAGTCGGTGAACGCCAGCCACATCAGGTTCCGGTCCTCGGGCGGCAGTTCGTCCAGCCGGCCGACGAAGCCGGTGTACTGCGCGTTGTACGCCAGCACGTCGTAGCGGGCGTTGAGCACCACCGCCGGGTACGGCGAGAGCTGGTCCAGCAGCAGTCGCACGCTCGGCGTCACCGACGGGCAGTCCAGGATCGGCGTCGGGTCCTCCGCGCCGGCCAGGGTGAACAGGTGCGCCCGCTCGCTCGGGTCCAGCAGCAGCGCCCGGGCCACCGCGTCCAGCACCTGGGTGGACACCTGGATGTCCCGGCCCTGCTCCAGCCACGTGTACCAGGTGACCCCCACGGCGGCGAGCTGCGCGACCTCCTCGCGGCGCAGGCCGGGGGTGCGGCGGCGGCCGGTCATCGGCAGGCCCACCTGCTCCGGCGCGATGCGTTCCCGGCGGCTGCGCAGGAACGCCGCCAGGTCGTGCCGGCGGGCGTCGTCGGAGGTGCTGCGGGGCGTCCCGGCCGAACCGGGACGGGCTTGCGCGACCGGGGTCATCAGGCTCATGGTCCCAGCATGCGGCAGTCCGGATCCTGTTGCCAGGTACTTCTTATACCTGGATAACCACTCTCTGGTACCAGGGTAGGAAGAGGCGGATCGTATGACCCGTGACTCAACGACTCGCCGTCGCCCCGGCCCCGACCCTGACCCGGAACACCGCCGCAGCCGCCCCGCGCACCCCCGCCCTCGGCACCGCCGGGCTGGTCACCGTCCTGCTCGGGGCCTTCCTGCCGATGCTCGACTTCTTCATCGTCAACGTCGCCCTGCCCACCATCGACCAGGACCTGGCCGCCGGACCCGCCGTCCTGGAACTCGTCGCCGCCGGCTACGGCATCGCCTTCGCCGTCCTGCTCGTCCTCGGCGGGCGGCTCGGCGACATCTTCGGCCGCCGCAGGCTCTTCGTCGCCGGCGCCGTCGCCTTCGCCCTCACCTCGCTGGCCTGCGGCCTCGCCCCCGACGCGTGGTCCCTGGTCGCCGCCCGGGCCGCCCAGGGCGCCTCGTCGGCGCTGCTGATCCCCCAGGTGCTCGGCACCATCACCGCCGCCACCGACGGCGCCCGGCGCGGCCGCGCGCTCAGCGTCTACGGCGCCGTCGGCGGGATCTCCGTGGTGATCGGCCAGGTGCTCGGCGGGATGCTCGTCGCCGCCGACCTCTTCGGCACCGGGTGGCGCTCGGTCTTCCTGCTGAACGTGCCGTTCGCGCTGCTCGCCGTGGTGCTGGCCGTCCGGTACGTGCCGGAGAGCAGGGCCGCCCAGGCGGCCCGGGTCGACGTGGTCGGCACCGTCCTGCTCACCGCCACCCTGCTCGCCCTGCTCATCCCGCTGATGGAGGGCCGCGCGGCCGGCTGGCCGCTCTGGTCCTGGCTGATGCTCGCGCTGTTCCCGGTGCTGGCCGTCGCCTTCGCCCTGGTCGAGCGCCGCGCCGAGCAGCGCGGGGACACCCCGCTGGTGCCGCCGACCCTGCTGCGGATCCCCGAGATGCGGCGCGGCCTCGGCATCGCGCTCCCCTACTTCGCGGGCTTCGGCGGCTTCATGTTCAACATCGCCGTCGCCATCCAGCAGGGCCTCCACCTCGGCGTGATCGCGGCCGGCTGGGCGCTCGTCCCGATGGCCGTCGGCTACTTCAGCGCCTCACTGGCCGGCCCCCGGCTGATCGGCCGCTGGGGCAGCCGGGTGCTCAGCGCGGGCGCCGTCATCCAGGCCGCCGGTCTCGCCACCCTCGCGCTGACCATCCTCGCCGACTGGTCGCACTTCTCCCCGCTGCGGATGGCCCCCGGCGTCGCGCTCGCCGGCATCGGGCAGGGCCTGATCGGCACCCCGCTGTTCCGGGTCGTCCTCTCCAAGGTGCCCGCCACCCGGGCCGGCGTCGGCAGCGGCGTCCTCGCCACCAGCCAGCAGTCCAGCCTCGCGCTCGGCGTCGCCACCCTCGGCACCCTCTACCTGTCCCTCTCTCCCAGCCTCGGCATGGACAAGGCGCTCGCCCTGTGCCTGGGCATCCAACTGCTGGGCTCCTTCACCATCCTGTACCTGACCACCCGCCTCCCCCGCACCATCGGCTGACCCCGCCGGCCCCACCGGGCCCCGCGCGACGGCGATCACCGGCCCCGCGGACGGCAACTCCGCCGATCGCGGGGCCGTTCCGCGCCGGGCCGTTCCACGCGCACCGGCGGCACTTCTTCGCGTGAAACCGCCGCACGGAGCGTTCTGACGTGCGTCGCAGGACAGTCAGAGTCACTGTCCAGCACCTCCAGTGGGCTGGCCGACTGGACCCCGCCCGCGCTCGACGCCCGGCTTCCCCCGGCCGCCGAGGCCCTCCACGCCATGCGGGAGGAAGAAGGACCAGTGATCCACCTCGGCTCCTGCACCGCCTCAAGCTCCGCCTCGTGCCCGAGTCTCAGCGGTCGGCGAGCGAGCCGACGAAGTGGTCCAACCGCTCGACGACGTGCCGCAGGAGGTCGACCGAGCCGAGCGGGTCGTCATCGCGTTCCAGGCCGTGGTCGGCGCCGGGCAGTTCCAGTACCTCGTGGCCGGTCGCGTCGGCGGTCCGGCGGTCCCACAGCCGGTCGGCGCTGCCGCCGACGAGCAGGGTCGGCGCCTTGGCCCGGGCGAGGGAGCGGGCCACGTGGTCCATGGTGAGGACGGGCGTCAGCCAGGCCGCCGCGAGCCCCCGGTCGGCGGCCAGGGCGGCGGCGAAGCAGCCGAGGGACTTGCCCACCAGCAGGCGGCAGGCGCCGTGCTCGGCGTCGACCGCCTCGGCGACCTGCCGCTCCACCCAGGCGATGCGCTCCTCCATCGCGAAGTCCGCAAAGTCGTGGGGAAGTTGCCACCACAGCTCCTGAACCGTCCAGCCGTGCCGGAGCAGGACGGCGCGGGCGAAGTGCAGTAGCGGCCGGGCGGGCGAGTAGCCCGTGCCGGGCAGGACGAGTGCGACGCGGTCGGGGTCAGCGGCGTAGCGGGTGGGGAGGGTCAGGGAAGCGGAATCGGGCATGCGCCGCAGGGTATCCGCCGGGGGCCCGGGCGGTCAGCGGGGGATGAAGTTCTTGTCGAGGAGGAGTTGCAGGACGTCGGTGTGGAAGTCTGGGAAGTCCATCGGGACGATGCCGAAGTGGGCGGGCTGCCGGCTGCGGCGGGCGAGGTAGTCGCGGACGGGCGGGAGGATGGCGTCGGCGTTGACCTTGGGCCAGCCGCCGTTGGCGTAGCTGGTGAAGTTGACGTACATCCGCGCCGAGCCCTGGTCGTAGTAGGCGCGTTCGAACCAGTCGGTGACGGCCCGGGACTTGGCGGCCAGGCTGATGCCCTGGAAGGTGTCCTGGGTGGCGAACCAGGCGTTGGTGCCGCTGGACCACTGGATGACCGACCACGGGTTGGCGAAGTCCGCGGCGAGCACGACGCGGCCGCGGGCCTGGCCGAGGGTGGGCCAGGAGGGGCTGGTCCAGAACAGCGGGCGGTAGCCGAGGTCGTCGAGGTAGTGGTTGATCCGGCGCTGGAACTCGGGGGCTTCGAGGCGGTTGCCGCCCGCGTACTCGTTCCTGAGCCGCATCACCAGGACTTCGCCCGGGTGTGCGGCGAGGAAGGCCCGGCACTGGTCGAGGACGTCCTGGAGGCGCAGGTACTGGTAGTTGTCGCTGTGGTAGATGCCGAGCTCGTCGGCGGTGCCGGCCAGGCCGTTGCAGCGAATGTCCAGGAAGCGGATGCCGCGCAGGAGTTGCTCGGGCACGCCCCAGTTCTGGGTGTGGGACCACTCGGTGCCGTGCCACGGGTCGGTGCAGCAGGAGTCGTGGGTGCCGGGGATGGTCAGGGCCGTCAGCGGGGTGGCATCGGCCAGGGCGGCCATCCAGGCCCCCGGATCAACGGCACCGACGGCCCCGACGGCCCGGGCCGTTGCCGGCAGTAGCAGTCCGCCGGCGGCCGGCAGCACGGCGGCTCCCCAGCGCAGGACGTCTCGACGGGTGGGGCTGCTCACGGGCGCTCCTTCGACTCGGCCGAGCTCGAACTGGCGTTTCCTCCACCGGGTTTGCTCCGACGGGCTGATCACGAAACCCCCGGGACACCGCGGAACCCCGGATCACGCCGCTGGTGGCGCCGGTGCCGAGGGCAGTCCTGCGCTTGGACGTGTCCGGTTCTCCTCGGGCAGCACGGCTGGGGGCCGGGTCCTGGCGGCCACGAGGGTCCCGGCGAGGGCGATCGAGGCGAAGACGGTCAGCGCCCGGGTGGTGCCGGCCACCCCGGCCAGGGCGCCGCCCAGCAGGGCGCCGACCGGCATGACGAGCCGGCCCAGCGAGCGGGACAGGCCGAGCACCCGGCCGAGCCGGTCCGGCGGGGAGAGCAGTTGTTGGAGCGTCACCGAACTGACGGCCCACACCGTCGCACAGAAGCCGAACACCAGCTGGTAGGTGATCAGCACCGGCAGTGCGAAGCCGAGCGAGGCCGCCGGGATCAGGAACAGGGTGGCGGCCGCGACCGGGCCGAAGACCGGGATCACCCGGGTCAGGCCGACCCGCGCGATCACCTTCCTGGCGGCGAGGACGGCCGTCACCGCCGCCAGGCTGAAGTGTCACCCCTTATTCGGTCCCCCTGCCGGGCCCGGCGGACGGGTGACCGCCTGGCCGGTTCAGTGCCGGGCGGCCAGGCGGCCGCCGGGTGGTGTCCGTCAGGTCCAGATGGACAGGCGGGCCGTGTTCGGGGCGACGTCGCAGAAGTAGCTGACCGCCGCGCCCCGGGCCACGTAGGCCTTGCCGGCCGCGTCGCAGGCGGCGGCGCTCGGGTACATGCCGACGTAGACGTACCCGGCGGCCTGGGCGGAGGGGGCGACCAACAGGACGGCTGCGGCCAGCAGCCCGGTCAGGCTCAGGGTCGAAATCGCTGTGCGCATGGGCGTGTTGCTTCCTTCCGGTTCCGGGGGATCGGGCTCCGGTCGTGGTGGTCCGGTGCTCGGGGAGCAGCTTCCTTCACAGCGATCCCCCAGGGCAATGGTCGAGACCAATTCGGCCGGAAGCCGTCGGAACCGCGGCGGCATGGAGGGCGTCGACGGATGGCGGGCTGCGGTGCGCCCTGGAGGCCGGCGATCCGGACGGATGGGTCCGTCGACGAAGGACCCGGGTCGGAACACGGCCCTCCGCGGCTCATCGGCCGGAGCGGCCACGGGCGGATGCCTCGGGAGTGCGGCGCTCAGCCCGGCCGGGCCACCACCCCAATCCAGCCATTGGTCTAGGCCACATGCGGCAAGCGAACCCGTTCGGAAATCCGGTGGGCCGCTCCCGGGCTTCGTGTCAGGATGACGATATGAGCGAGCAGCATGTGGGGGAATTCGCGGACGTCCGCAACCGCGAGGATCTAGCCGCCCTGATGGCCACCGGGGCGCGGCCGAAATGGGTGTTGTTCTGGGGCCACACCGAGCGCAAGGGCGGTGGGACGCGCCGGGAGTGCCTGAGCCAGTGGTGGCCGGGGCGGTTCACCGTCGACGGGGTGACGTACGCGTCCGCCGAGCACTGGATGATGGCCGGCAAGGCCCGGATGTTCGGGGACGAGCCCGTCGAGCAGCGCATCCTCGAGGCCCGCACGCCCGCCGAGGCGAAGAAGCTGGGCCGGCTGGTCAGGGACTTCGACGACCGGGTGTGGGCGGCCAAGCGGTTCGAGCTGGTGGTCGAGGGCAACGTCGCGAAGTTCGGCCAGGACGAGGCGTTGCGCGCCTACCTGCTGGGCACCGGTGACCGCGTCCTGGTCGAGGCCAGTCCGCTGGACCGGATCTGGGGCATCGGGCTCGTCGCGGACGACGTCCGAGCCGAACGCCCGCTGGAGTGGCGGGGGTTGAACCTGCTCGGCTTCGCGCTGATGGAGGCGCGGGCGCGGCTGGCACGATGAGGCCCCCAGAGGGACCGGCGCGCTCCTCGCGACGGCCGCCCCTTGCGCGCCCCCTGACACCACTCACACACGACTGGTCGCGCTCCCTTAACTCGCCCGCCACATAACGACGCGAGGATGTCCCGCAGTCAGGGTCTGGATGGACAGGTTGGGGCGATCATGCGCATGCGGTCGACGGAAGAATCCGCGGGCCGGCAGCCGGAGGACGAGCAAGCGGCCGCCGAACTCCGAGCCGAGCTGGACGAGTTACTCCGAGCGAGCCGTTACGCGAGCCAGCGCGAACGGCGGCTGAACGAGGCGATACGGGCCGCCCCGGGCCGCCACCGACCGGACGGGGACCTGCTGCGGCAACTCGCCCAGGCGCGCGCCCTCCGCGCCGGGCTGGGCGCCCGCTGCCTCCAACTGAGCGACAGACTGGAGGAGTTGGAGATCCGGCTCAGACGCCGCCAGCCCTCCCCGGAGGATCCCGCGCCCCAGCCGAGACAGGCTCAGCCGAGACAGGCCCCGCCACCGCCACCGCCCATCCGGCCCGACCTGGGCAGCCTCACCGAGCGGATCACCACCCTCCACCGCGGCGGTGCCGCCCCCGAGGCCGAGGAACTGCTGAACCAGGCCGCCGCCCGCCTCGAGCCCGCCGACACCGCCCTCCTGGTCGGCATGCTCGCCCGGCGCGGACCGACCGGCGCCTCGCTCCACCTCGCCCGGGCCGCCGCCCGCAGCGCCCCGGACCACGCCGTCGCCGTGCTGGCGGAGCTGCGCGAACTGGGGCTGGCCGAGGAGGCGGCGGAACTGTTCCACGCCTTCTGGGCCTACCCGGCGGCCGCGATCCCCGATCTCCTCGCCGCGCTGGAGCGGGCCGGGCAGCACGCCGACGGCGCCACCCTGCTCTGGGAGTGGGGCTCCGCCCCGACCGCCGAGCTGACCTCCCTCGCCGCCTGCCTCCAGCAGTACGGCCGCCCCGGCGACGTCCGCACCCTGCTCCGCCAGGCCGCCGGCCGCCCCACCGCCGACCTCGCCGAGCTCGCCGTCGAACTCCCGCCGGCGCTCGTCACGCTCCTGCTGACCGAACTGGTCACCCTGCGGCCGCCCGTCGAGCTGGTCCACCTGGCCGCGGCCCTGGCCGGCGCCCCGGACCTCTACGGCCAACTGCTGGGCGCGCTGCTCGCCGACGGGGCCCGCCACCGGACCACCCTCGCCGCCCTCCGCAGCGCCGGCCTCCCGACCGCGCCGCCCGCCACTCCCCGCTCCCGCTGGGGCCGGCGGTAGGGCGCCGCCCTCCCACTCGCCGCCCTCCGAGGCGCCGCCTCTCCCACTCACCGGGCCCTCCCCCGGACAGCAGAGAGCCCCCGCCGCCCCGGGAACCAGGGCGGCGGGGGCTTCCCGGACCGGAGTCCGGACTAGCAGCCGATCAGGCGCGCGGCCAGGTAGGCCTTGACCTGGTCGAGCGACACGCGCTCCTGCGACATGGTGTCGCGGTCGCGGACGGTCACCGCGTTGTCCTCAAGGGTGTCGAAGTCGACCGTCACGCAGAACGGCGTGCCGATCTCGTCCTGGCGGCGGTAGCGCTTGCCGATCGCGCCGGCGTCGTCGAACTCGACGTTCCAGGCGGTGCGCAGGTCGGCGGCCAGGCCACGGGCCTTCGGGGAGAGCTCGGCGTTGCGGGACAGCGGCAGGACGGCGACCTTGACCGGGGCCAGGCGCGGGTCGAGCCGCATGCCGACGCGCTTCTCCATGACGCCCTTGGCGTTCGGCGCCTCGTCCTCGAAGTAGGCGTCGATCAGGAAGGCCAGCATGGCACGGTTGAGGCCGGCCGCCGGCTCGATGACGTACGGGAAGTACCGCTCGCCGGACTCCTGGTCGTAGTACTTCAGGTCCTGGCCGGAGGCGTTGCTGTGCACCGTCAGGTCGTAGTCGGTGCGGTTGGCGATGCCCTCGAGCTCGGAGAACTCGGAGCCGCCGAAGTTGAAGCGGTACTCGATGTCCACCGTGCGCTTGGCGTAGTGGGACAGCTTCTCCTTCGGGTGCTCGAAGAAGCGCATGTTCTCGGTGCGCAGGCCGAGGTCGACGTACCAGTCCCAGCGCTGCTGGAGCCAGTACTCGTGCCACTGCTCGTCCTCACCCGGCTTGACGAAGAACTCCATCTCCATCTGCTCGAACTCGCGGGTGCGGAAGATGAAGTTGCCGGGGGTGATCTCGTTGCGGAAGCTCTTGCCGGTCTGGGCGATGCCGAACGGCGGCTTCTTGCGCGAAGTGGTCTGGACGGCCTTGAAGTTGGTGAAGATGCCCTGGGCGGTCTCGGGGCGCAGGTACGCCAGGCCGCTGGCCTCCTCGGTGACGCCGAGGTGGGTCTTCAGCATGCCCGAGAAGTCCTTGGGCTCGGTGAACTGGCCCTTGGTGCCGCAGTCGGGGCAGTTCACGTCCTTGAGGCCGTTCGGCGGCGGGAAGCCGTGCTTGGCCTCGTACTTCTCCTCCAGGTGGTCGGCCCGGTGGCGCTTGTGGCAGGAGAGGCACTCGGTCAGCGGGTCGTTGAAGGTGGCGACGTGGCCGGAGGCCTCCCAGACCTCGCGGGCGAGGATCACCGACGAGTCGAGTCCGACGACGTCCTCACGGGCCTGCACCATCGCGCGCCACCACTGGCGCTTGATGTTCTCCTTGAGCTCGACACCCAGCGGCCCGTAGTCCCAGGCGGCACGCGTGCCGCCGTAGATCTCGCTGCAGGGGTAGACGAAGCCACGGCGCTTGCTCAGGCTGACGATCGTGTCGATCTTGTCGGCGGCCACAGTGCTCTCTTCAGTACGTACGGCACGGTCAGGGCACGGCTGGTTGCGCGTACCCGAATACCTCAGGTTACCGGCCATATGGGTACGGGGTTCAAATCGGTATCGTCCGCCGCCCACCCCCCTCCGCCATCCGCCGTTCACCCGTCGGAGTGAGTTGACAATCATTTCCAGATAAGATGAGAATGATTGTCATGATGATCGGACAGTCTCGCCGCCGCACCCGCCGTGCCCGCCGCTCCATGGCCCTGGCCGCCACCGCTCTCACCGCCTCGCTCGCCCTCACGGCCTGCGGCGGAAGCAGCGGCGCCAAGGGTGCGGACGGCAAGCTGAACGTCGTCGCGTCCTTCTACCCGATGGAGTTCCTGGCCCAGCAGATCGGCAAGGACCACGTCTCGGTCACCGACCTCACCGCGCCCGGCGTCGAGCCGCACGACCTGGAGCTCACCGCCAAGCAGGTCGCGAGCGTCCAGAAGGCCGACGCGGTGCTCTACCTCAAGGGCCTGCAGCCCACCGTCGACCAGGCCGTCAGCCAGTCCTCCGGCAAGCACAAGGTCGACGCCACCGCCGCCAGCCCGCTGGTCGACCACCACCTCGACGAGGAGACCACCGAAACCGGCCACCAGCACGAGGGCCCGGCCGGCGACCCGCACATCTGGCTCGACCCGACCCGCTACGCCGCGATCGCCAAGAGCGTCGGCGACGAGTTCGCCAAGGTCGACCCGGCCCACGCCGAGGACTACCGGAAGAACACCGACGAGCTGGTCACCAAGCTCACCGCGCTGGACCAGGACTTCACGAACGGGCTGAAGGACGCCAAGACCAGGACCTTCGTCACCAGCCACGCCGCCTTCGGCTACCTCGCCGACCACTACGGCCTCACCCAGGTCGCCGTCAACGGCGTCGACCCCGAGTCCGAGCCCACCCCGGCCCGCCTCGCCGAGGTGCAGAAGGCCGCCAAGGACAACGGCGTCACCACGGTCTTCTTCGAGACCCTGGTCAGCCCCAAGCTCGCCGAGACCGTCGCCAAGGACCTCGGCCTGAAGACCGCCGTGCTGGACCCGCTGGAGGGCGTCAAGGACCCCGCCAAGGACGACTACCTCACCGTCATGAAGCAGAACCTGGCCAACCTCCAGACCGCCCTCGGCGCCACCGCCGCCGCCCCCGCCACCTCGGCCGCCCCCGCGACCGCGCCCGCCGCCGCGACCCCCAGCGCCACCGCCGGCGCCGCCGCCACCAGCTGACAGGACGCAGCACGATGACCGATCCGATACCCCCGGCCGTCCGCCTCCGGGACGCCGTCGCCTCGCGCGGCGGCCGACCGGTGCTGCGCGGCGTGGACCTCACCGTCGAACCCGGCGAGGTCGTCGCGCTGCTCGGCGCCAACGGCTCCGGCAAGTCCACCACCGTCAAGGCCGTGACCGGCTCGGTGCCGCTGGAGCAGGGCACCCTGGAGCTGTTCGGCACGCCGTACGCCTCCTTCCGCGCCTGGCACCGGATCGGGTACGTCCCGCAGCGCACCACCGCCGCCTCCGGCGTCCCGGCGACCGTGCGCGAGGTCGTCTCCACCGGCCGGCTGCCGCAGCACCGGCTGCTGCCCTTCCGCCGCGCCGACCGCTCCGCGGTGGACCGCACCCTGGCCGCCGTCGGCATGCTGGACCGGGCCGGGGACGGCGTCGCCGACCTGTCCGGCGGCCAGCAGCAGCGGGTGCTGATCGCCCGCGCCCTGGTCGGCCGGCCCGACCTGCTGATCATGGACGAGCCGATGGCCGGCGTGGACGCGGCCAGCCAGCAGGCACTCGCCGACATCCTCCGCGCAGAGGCCGCCCGCCGCGCCTCCGTCCTCCTCGTCCTGCACGAACTCGGGCCACTGGAGCCGCTGATCGACCGCGTCGTGGTGCTGCGGGACGGCTGCGTCGCCCACGACGGCCCGCCCGTCCCCAACACCGGCCTGCACGCCCTGCCCGGCCACGACCACGTCCACCCGCACGCCGACCTCACCCCGCCGAGGCTGCTCGCATGACCGAGATGCTCTCCTACGACTTCATGCAGCGCGCCCTGCTCGCCGCCGTGCTGGTCGGGATCACCGCCCCCGCCGTCGGCATCTACCTGGTGCAGCGCCGCCAGGCCCTGATGGGCGACGGCATGGGCCACGTCGCGATGACCGGCGTCGGCCTCGGCTTCATCTTCCAGACCAGCCCGGTCTGGATGGCCGTGCTGGTCTGCGTGCTCGGCGCGGTCACCATGGAGCTGGTCCGCTCCCGCGGCAACCAGCGCGGCGACATCGCCCTCGCGATGCTCTTCTACGGCGGCATGGCCTGCGGCAAGCTGCTCGTCTCGCTCTCCGCCCAGGCCGGGGCCGGCTCGCTGGAGAGCTACCTGTGGGGGTCGATCCTCACCGTCGCCCCCGCGGACCTCATCACCATCGCCGTGCTCGGCGCGGTGGTCATCGCGGTCACCGTCGGCCTGCGCCGCCAGCTCTTCGCGATCTGCCAGGACGAGGACTTCGCCAGGGTCACCGGCCTGCCGGTGCGCACCCTCAACCTGCTGCTCGCGGTGATGGCCGCCGTCACCGTCACCGTCGCCATGCGGGTGGTCGGACTGCTGCTGGTCAGCGCCCTGATGGTGGTTCCGGTGGTCGCCGCCCAGCAGCTCACCCGCTCCTTCGCCGCCACCCAGGCCGCCGCCATCGCGCTCGGCGTGGGGGTCTCGCTGGCCGGCGTCACCGGCTCCTACCAGCTCGACGTGCCGTCCGGCCCGGCCATCGTGCTGCTCGCCATCGCGGTCTTCGCGGTGTTCAGCGTGATCGCCGCGCCGCTCGCCCGGCGCCGCCACCGCCGGCGCGGTGACGCCCCGGGGCCGACGGTCTGCGACGTCCGGATCCCCGGCCCGGCCCGGGACCGGGCCCGGGAGCCGATGCCGGAGATCCCGGACTTGGTCCCCGACTTGATCCCCGAAAACAGCCCCTCCGACGCGGGCACTCCGGAGCGGCGGGCCGGACTGGCACAATGAGGTGCGAGACGCCCACGACCCCAGGAGGACCCACGGTGACCACCGCAGGCCCGTCGCCGCGCGCCCGATCGACCCGGCAGCGTGCCGCCGTATCGGCGGCCCTGGACGAGATCGCGGACTTCCGCAGCGCGCAGGAGCTCCACGACCTGCTCAAGCACCGCGGGGACTCCGTCGGTCTGACCACGGTGTACCGCACGCTCCAGTCGCTCGCCGACGCCGGTGAGGTGGACGTGCTGCGCACCGCCGACGGCGAGGCCGTCTACCGCCGGTGCAGCAGCGGGCACCACCACCACCTGGTCTGCCGGCACTGCGGCGCCACCGTCGAGGTGGAGGGGCCCGCGGTGGAGCGCTGGGCCAACTCGGTCGCTTCCGAGCACGGGTTCAGCGACATCGCGCACACTCTGGAGATCTTCGGCACCTGCGCGGAGTGCGCGAAGAAGGCCTAGCCACGGACCGTGCGGGGGCAGCCCGTACGAACGCCACGGCGGCCGAACGGCGGAGGGGGGGGGGGGGGGGGGGGGGGGGGGGGGGGGGGGGGGGGGGGTGGGAGGGGGGGGGGGGGGGGGGGGGGGGGGGGGGGGGGGGGGGGGGGGGGGGGGGGGGGGGGGGGGGGGGGGGGGGGGGGGGGGGGGGGGGGGGG
>NZ_JBVHXY010000005.1:0-59339 GCF_055569215.1 Kitasatospora sp. NPDC029312
CGATGGTACTGCAGGGGGGACCCTGTGGGAGAGTAGGACGCCGCCGAACAATTCTTCTGAAGAACCCCCATCCGGATTCCCGGATGGGGGTTCTTTGCATTTCCCTTGACGTATCGTCGGTGCATGGACGATCAGACAGCGGTCATTGCGAACAACGTGCTCAGCCCGGGGCAGCGCGACGGCGCCCTGCGTGTTCTGGCGGAGGCCCAGGCGGTGGACGGCCGGGCCGCCGTGTCCGAGCAGGGCCGGCTCCGGCTGCGGAACGTCGAGACGGCCCGCCCTGGCGTCACCCACTTCATCGAGACGGAAGCCGGGACCGGGGCCGACGCCGTCCTCGGCTACGGCCAGCTCGAAGTCCCCGGCAGCCAGAGCGCCAACCCCGCCGCCGAGCTGGTGGTGGACCCGGCGGCCCGTGGGCGCGGCCTGGCCCGTCCGCTGGTGGACGCCGTCCTCGCGGAGGCGCACCGGGCGGGGCGCGACGCGGTGGACTTCTGGGTCCACGGCGGCCACCCGGCGGCCCGACACCTGGCCCAGGTGTACGGTGCCGAACTGGTGCGGGAGCTGCGGCAGATGCGCCGCTCCGGTCCCCAGACCGAGGCGGTGCCCGTCCCCGAGGGCGTCGAGCTCCGCACCTTCCGCCCGGGCGAGGACGACGCCGAGTGGCTGCGACTCAACGCCCTGGCCTTCGCCCATCACCCCGAGCAGGGCTCCTGGACCGCCCAGGACCTGGCGGAGCGCCTCGCCGAGCCCTGGTTCGACCCGGCCGGCTTCTTCCTCGCCACCCGTGACGGCAAGGTGGTCGGCTTCCACTGGACCAAGGTGCACCCGGCCACGGCCAGCGAGCCGCAGCTCGGCGAGGTCTACGTGGTCGGGGTGGACCCGGCCGAGCAGGGCAGTGGACTCGGCCGCGCGCTCACCGCGGCCGGCCTGCGTCATCTGACGGGCTCCGGAGCCGGCGAGCGCGGGCTGCAGACCGTCCTCCTGTACGTCGATGCCGACAATCCGGCCGCTGTCCGGGTATATGAACGACTGGGATTCACCATTCACGAGGTGGACCTGATGTACCGAGCCCAGTACCAGGCGGCTCGGCCCGCCTAGCCGCCACCCCACCCGGACCGCACCTCAGGGCCCAGCCGGGCCGGTCGTCGGCGACGGACGGAGGACGGCTCCGCCCCTTGCCCCGACCGACTCAGCTTTCCTCCTGGCCATGCGGTGTTTACCGTGGATTCAATTGCTGCCGCGAAGATCACAGGATGAAGTCCGTAGTGTCTCGCTCGTGCAGAGTCGACCGCCATTCGTCGGCCGGTCCTGTACGGACCGCGCCCGGAGGGTGGGCGCTGTCCCTGGGGGCAACCCGGGGTGAGGACGACGGCCCGCAGAGCCATTCGTGTCCGGACGCCGTCCTGTCGCTGGAGGAGCTGGAGCCCATGAGCATCCCCCGCCCCGTCTCTGCCCCGCCGTCGCCGACGGCCCGGATGTCCGGTTCACTGGGCATCCCGCCGGAGTTGCCGGCCACGGACGAGCAGGACCTCGAAGCCCTGCCGCAGGGCCGTTTCCTGGACCGCGAACGGAGCTGGCTCGCGTTCAACGAGCGCGTCCTGGAGCTGGCGGAGGACCCGGGGATACCGCTCCTCGAACGCGCCAAGTTCCTGGCGATCTTCGCGAGCAACCTGGACGAGTTCTTCATGGTCCGGGTGGCCGGGCTGAAGCGCCGGATTGCCACCGGAGTGGCCCAGCGCAGTGCGTCGGGCCTCCAGCCGCGCGAGGTGCTGGACCTGATCTGGACGCGCTCGCGCGAGCTGATGGCCCGGCACGCCGCCGCCTTCCAGCAGGAGGTGCTGCCGGACCTCGCCGCCGAGGGCATCGAGGTGGTCCGCTGGTCGGAGCTGGCCGAGAAGGAGCAGGCCCGGCTGCACACGCTGTTCCGGCAGAAGATCTTCCCCGTGCTGACCCCGCTGGCTGTCGATCCGGCGCACCCCTTCCCGTACATATCGGGACTCTCCCTCAACCTGGCCGTCGTGGTGCGCAACCCGGTGTCCGGGCACAAGCACTTCGCCCGGGTGAAGGTGCCGCAGTCGCTGGCCCGCTTCCTGGAGGCCTCGCCCCAGCGGTACGTGCCGCTGGAGGACGTCATGGGCGCCCACCTCGAGGAGCTGTTCCCGGGGATGGAGGTGCTGGCCCACCACGCCTTCCGGGTCACCCGCAACGAGGACCTCGAGGTGGAGGAGGACGACACCGAGAACATCCTCAAGGCCCTGGAGAAGGAGCTGATGCGGCGGCGCTTCGGCCCGCCGGTCCGGCTGGAGGTCGAGGAGTCGATCGACCCGTACATCCTGGACCTGCTGGTGCGGGAGCTGAACATCACCGAGGCGGAGGTCTTCCCGCTGCCCGGGCCGCTGGACCTGACCGGGCTGTTCGGGATCGCCGAGCTGGACCGCCCCGAGTTCAAGTACCCGAAGTTCGTGGCCGGTACGGCCCGCGGGCTGACCGACGTCGAGTCGGCCTCGCAGCCGGACATCTTCGCCGCGATGCGCGAGCGCGACGTCCTGCTGCACCACCCGTACGACAGCTTCTCCACCTCCGTGCAGGCCTTCCTCGAGCAGGCCGCCGCCGACCCTGACGTACTGGCGATCAAGCAGACCCTGTACCGCACCTCGGGCGACTCGCCGATCGTGGACGCGCTGATCGACGCGGCGGAGTCCGGCAAGCAGGTACTGGTCCTGGTCGAGATCAAGGCGCGCTTCGACGAGCAGGCCAACATCAAGTGGGCCCGCAAGCTGGAGGAGAGCGGCTGCCACGTGGTCTACGGCCTGGTCGGGCTGAAGACCCACTGCAAGCTGTCGCTGGTGGTCCGTCAGGAGGGCGACACCCTGCGCCGCTACTCGCACGTCGGCACCGGCAACTACCACCCGAAGACCGCCCGGCTGTACGAGGACCTCGGTCTGCTCACCACCGACCCGCAGGTCGGCGCGGACCTCTCGGACCTGTTCAACCGGCTCTCCGGCTACTCGCGCCGCGAGTCCTACCGCCGGCTGCTGACCGCGCCGCGCGGCCTGCGGGACGGGCTGGTCTCGCGGATCCACAACGAGATCGCCCACCACCAGGCGGGCCGGCCCGCGTTCGTGAAGATCAAGGTCAACTCGATCGTCGACGAGACCGTGATCGACGCGCTGTACCGCGCCTCGCAGGCCGGGGTGCCGGTGGACGTCTGGGTGCGCGGCATCTGCGCGATCCGGCCGGGTGTGCCCGGGCTGAGCGACAACATCCGGGTGCGCAGCATCCTGGGCCGCTTCCTGGAGCACTCCCGGGTGTTCGTGTTCGGCAACAACGGCGATCCGGAGGTCTGGATCGGCAGCGCCGACATGATGCACCGCAACCTGGACCGCCGGATCGAGGCGCTGATGCGGCTCACCGACCCGGCACACCGCGCCGAGCTGTCCGGGCTGATCGACCTCGGGATGTCGGACGAGACGGAGTCCTGGCACCTCGGGTCCGACGGCGCGTGGACCCGCCACTCGCTGGACGCCGACGGCCGGCCGCTGCGACACGTCCAGGACCTGCTCATCGACTCGCGTCAACGCCGCCGGGCCGCCACCTCGCGCTGACGCGTCCACTGATGCGAACCGCCGGAGCGGTTCCGGGCCTTCCGAGCCCGAGGGGATCTGCTCCGGCGGTCGGCCACCAGCTCCGGGGGACGGCCCCGGAGGAACGGGGATCTACCACGCCATGACCGATGCGCCGATGACGGCCCAGGCGGCCTCCACAGCGACCGCCGGGGACATCCTTTCCCGCCATCTCACCGCCCAGGCCGGGGCGTTCCTGCGCGCCCTGCCGCTCGCGGTGGGCGAGGTCGGCGCGAGACCCGGTTCGGCCGCGGTCGTTCCGGCGGTGGGTACCGCCGACCTGCTGCGGACCGTCCGGCGGATCGGCGGGCTGCTGCACACCTTCGGCGCCCTCTTCGAGCAGACCTGGGCCCACGAGTCGCGCACCGAACTGCGCTGGCTGCTCAACCTGTTGGCGCTGGAGCCCGGCTACGCCCGCCGGTCCGCGCGGCTGCTGGGCGCGCTGGACTCGCTGAGCGGCACCGCCCCGGAGGGGACGGGCATGCTGGCGGGGCACGCGGGCGCGCCCAAGGCGCGGGCGCTGCTGGACCGGCAGCTGACCCTGGCCCGGACCAGGGCGCACTCCACGGTGCTCCAGGAGCTCCGCTCGGCCCGGCTGCACGCGCTGGCGGACCGGATGACCCTGCTGGTCGGCGAGGCGCCGCTGCTGGACGCGGCGGGCGGCCGGGCCTCGGCGGTGCTGCTGCCGCAGGCGGCCGCCGCGTTCACCGCGCTCGCCGCGAGCACCCAGCAGCTGCCGCTGCAGCGGGCCGCGACCCCGTACGGCGGGGACGGGCTGCGCCGGCTGGGCGCGGTGCCGCAGCCCTTGGCCGCCCTCGGGCAGGAGAGGCCGCTCGCGCGCGTCCCGGTGGACGCGGACACCGCGCTGGCGGCCGACGACGCGCCCTGGTCCCGGCTGCGGATCCTGGTGAAGCGGGCCCGGTACGCGCTGGAGGTGTGCGGCCGGCCGTCGCCCGAGCTGGACGAGCTGGACGTGGTGCTGGGCCGGCACCAGGAGGCGGCGGACGCCGCGGTGACCGCCGCGACCGCGGCGCGCACCCCGAGGATCACCCCGGCGACCGCCTACGTGCTGGGCGTGGTGCACGCCGATCAGCGACTGGAGGTGGAGGCGGCGCGGTACGCCTTCGGCCGCCGGTGGCCCGACCTCCCGCCGGGCCCGGAGGGCTGGCTGGAGGTCCCCCCGGCCGAGGGCTGGGGGCATTCCCCCGCACCACGGACGGCCTGACGTGCGTGATCGCTCGAGCAGCGGCCTGACCCCCGGTGAGAGCCGGCCTCCGGGCCCCGGACCCAGCCCGGGTCCGAGCGCCGGGCACAGCTCCGACGACGGCCGAAGCCCGGGTGCCGACTCAGCAGCCGCCACCGCCATCACCGCCGCAGCCGCAGCCGCCGCAGCCGGAACGGCCCGGGGCCCGGTGATCCTGGCCGCGGGCGCGGTGCTGTGGCTGCCGGGCCGGCCGAAGCGGAGCGGCCGGCTGGGACGGCCGCGGGTCGCGGTGATCCACCGCCCGAAGTACGACGACTGGAGCCTGCCGAAGGGGAAGCTCGACCCGGGCGAGGGGGTGGTCGGGGCGGCGCTGCGCGAGGTGCGGGAGGAGACCGGCTTCCACTGCCTGCTCGGCCCGGAGCTGCCCACCCAGCACTACCTGGCGCAGGGCCGTCCGAAGGAGGTCCGGTACTGGGCGGCGGTGCCGACCAGCGGGGCCTTCCACCCGAACCGGGAGGTGGACCGGCTGGAGTGGCTGCCGGCCGGGAAGGCCCGGGCGCGGCTGACGCACGACCGCGACCGGTTGCTGATCGACGCCCTGCTGCTGATCCTGGGGGCGAAGCCCGTACGGATGAGCGGTGAGCCCCCGGTGGAGGAGCGGGGGAAGTGATCTCCCCGCACCCTCGCCGTGATGCAACCGTTACTACGTGGCGTAGTTTCCTGACATCCGTTCGAGGTTCACTCGCCGTTCACTTGCGACCGGCTGTCGTGTCACCTGCCCGGCTTAGCTTCGGGATCACCGGAGGGCCGAACGGGCCCCGGACCTCAGCAAAACCCGTGCCCGGCCGTCCACGGACGGCCCGCGCGACGGGCAATGCCACAGAAAGGGACACCCCTGTGAAGCTCCAGCGGAACGGCCGCTCCAAGGCCCTCGCCATCGGTGCCATGGCGCTCGTCAGCTCGCTGTCGCTCGCCGCCTGCGGTTCGGACGACAACAACACCACCAAGGCGTCCGGTGGCTCCGGCGGCACCACTGCGGCCTCGTCGATCAACTGTGGCAAGGCCGGTTCGCTGATCGCCGCGGGTTCGACCGCCCAGGGCGCGGCGATGGACGTGTGGAAGACCACCTTCAGCGCCGCCTGCTCCGGCACCACCATCAACTACCAGGGTGGCGGCTCCGGCGCCGGCATCCAGCAGTTCAACCAGGGCAAGATCCAGTTCGCCGGTTCCGACTCGGCCCTCAAGCCCGCCGAGGTCGACTCCTCCAAGGCGGTCTGCTCCGGCGGCCAGGGCATCGACCTGCCGATGGTCGGCGGTCTGATCGCGCTGGTCTACAACGTCGACGGCCTGGACAACCTGGTCCTGGACGGCCCGACCGCCGCCAAGATCTTCGACTCGCAGATCACCAAGTGGAACGACCCGGCGATCGCCGCCCTGAACCCGGGCGCCAAGCTGCCGGACGCCGAGATCCAGACCTTCCACCGCTCGGACGACTCCGGCACCACCGAGAACCTGACCAAGTACTTCGCCGCCGCCGGCAACGGCGCCTGGTCCTACCCGGCCGGCAAGGCCTGGGCGGGCAAGGGCGGCCAGTCGGCCAACGGCAGCGCCGGTGTCTCGGCCCAGGTGAAGCAGGTCAAGAACTCGATCAGCTACGTCGAGCTCGCCTACGCCCAGACGAACAGCCTGAAGAGCGCCGCGATCAACACCGGTGCCGCCAAGCCGGTCGCGGCCACCGCCGAGAACGCCGCCAACACCTTCGCCAAGGCGCAGGTCGCCGGCACCGGCAGCGACCTCTCGCTGAAGCTCGACTACGCGACCAAGGACGAGGGCTCCTACCCGCTGGTCCTGGTCACCTACGAGATCGTCTGCGACAAGGGCAACAAGGCCGACACCCTCGACACCCTGAAGTCCTTCCTGACCTACACGGCCAGCGACGCCGGCCAGAAGGCCGTCGGCGAGAAGGGCTACGTCCCGCTGCCGAAGACCCTCACCGACAAGGTCAACGGCGTCATCACGACCCTGGCCTGACCCGTCAGGCCCACCGGTGGGACGGCCCCGTGAGCGAGGGGGGCCGGGGCCGTCCCACCGGAACGACCGACCCAGCACCAACGTCCGGGGCACCGCCGCCATGGTGCCGTCCCCCTTCCGGGGCGGCGCCACCAGACCGGAGTACACCAATGACTTCATCCTCCCCTGCCGCCCCGCGAGGCAGGGAACGCCGACAGCGTGACAGCCGCGTCGGCGACAAGATCTTCATGAACCTCGCCCGTGGCTCGGGCATCCTGCTGCTGGTCATCATGGGCGCCATCGCCGCCTTCCTGGCCTGGCGCTCCGTCCTCGCGCTCAGCACCAACCAGGGCAACTTCCTCACCACGTTCGAGTGGACGCCGGACGCCCCGAAGCCGGTCTTCGGCATCGCCGTCCTGGCCGTCGGCACCATCGTCAGCGCCGTCATCGCGATGGTGATCGCCGTTCCGGTGGCGATCGGGATCGCGCTGTTCATCTCGCACTACGCGCCGCGCCGGATCGCCCAGCTGTTCGCCTACCTGGTCGACCTGCTCGCCGCCGTGCCCAGCATCGTCTACGGCCTGTGGGGCGCGCTCTTCCTGGTCCCGCACATGGACGGCCTGACCAGCTGGCTCAACGACTACCTGGGCTGGACGTACATCTTCGACCAGACCAAGACCGGCACCCCGCGCAACCTGTTCACCGTCGGCATCCTGCTGGCGATCATGGTCCTGCCGATCATCACCGCGGTCTCCCGCGAGGTGTTCCGCCAGGTGCCGCGGATGCACGAGGAAGCGGCGCTCGCGCTCGGCGCGACCCGCTGGGAGATGATCCGCACCGCGGTGCTGCCGTTCGGCCGCCCCGGCATCATCTCGGCCTCGATGCTCGGCCTCGGCCGCGCGCTCGGCGAGACCATCGCGGTCGCGGTGGTGCTCTCCGCCAACAACGTCCTGTCGCTGCACGTCCTCGACGCGGGCGGCGGCACCTTCGCGCAGAACATCGCGCTGAAGTTCGCCGAGGCCGGCGACAACGGGCGCAACGCGCTGATGGCCTCCGGCCTCGTCCTGTTCGTCATCACCCTGCTGGTGAACGGCGCCGCGCGACTGATCATCGCCCGCCGCAAGGAGTACTCGGGGGCCAACGCATGACCGCCGTCACGACCGCCCCCTCGGACGCCCGGCCGCTCGGCCGGACGCTGACCGCCAACCGGCTGCCCAAGTGGGCCCCACCCGTCACCGTCGCCGGCTCGATCGCCGTCGGCTGCGCGATCGGCGCCATCGGCGGCCTGCGCAGCCACCTCCAGTGGGGCCTGATCTCGGCCGTGCTGTTCCTGCTGGCCAGCTACCTGGTCTCGGCCCAGGTCGAGGGCCGCCGCCAGGCCAAGGACCGGCTCGCCACCTCGGTGGTGTGGGTCGCCTTCATCCTGGCCGTCGTCCCCCTCGTCTCGCTGACCGTCTACACGGTCCAGCAGGGCATCGAGGTGGTGAACGGGAACTTCCTGAGCCACTCGATGCGGGGCGTGATCCAGTCCGGCCCCGGCGGCGGCATCTACCACGCGCTGATCGGCACCCTGCAGCAGGTCGGTCTGGCCACCGCGATGGCGGCCCCGCTGGGCCTGCTGACCGCCGTCTACCTGGTCGAATACGGCCGCGGCCGGCTCGCCAAGGCCGTCACCTTCTTCGTCGACGTCATGACGGGCATCCCGTCCATCGTCGCCGGTCTGTTCATCCTCTCGCTCTGGAACCTCGCCCTGGGCTTCTCCTACTCCGGCTTCTCGGGCAGCCTCGCGCTGGCGATCCTGATGATCCCGGTCGTGGTCCGGTCCACCGAGGAGATGCTCAAGCTCGTCCCGAACGAGCTGCGCGAGGCCTCGTACGCCCTCGGCGTGCCGAAGTGGAAGACCATCCTGCGGATCGTCCTCCCCACCGCCATCGGCGGCATCACCACCGGTGTGATGCTCGCGGTCGCCCGCATCACGGGTGAGACCGCCCCGGTGATGATGCTGGTGTTCGGCGCGGACGCGATCAACACCAACCCGTTCGAAGGACCGCAGCAGTCCCTGCCGATGTACATCTGGCAGCAGTACTCGATGGTCAACAACGACTTCGGCTACGCCCGTGCCTGGGGTGCCGCGCTGGTGCTGATCGCCTTCGTGATGGGGCTCAACCTCATCGCCCGGGGCATCGCACGCTGGCGCTCGCCCAAGGGCGGACACTGACCGACCACTGACGTACGAAGAAGACGAGAGAAGCAACGATCATGGCCAAGCGCATCGACGTCAGCGGACTGTCGGCCTACTACGGCACCACCAAGGCCATCGAGGACATCTCGATGAGCATCGAACCCCGTTCGGTGACGGCCTTCATCGGCCCCTCCGGCTGCGGGAAGTCCACCTTCCTGCGCACCCTCAACCGGATGCACGAGGTGATCCCCGGCGCCCGGGTCGAGGGCAAGGTCCTGCTGGACGACGAGAACCTCTACGGCGCCAACGTCGACCCGGTCGCCGTGCGCCGCTCGGTCGGTATGGTCTTCCAGCGGCCGAACCCGTTCCCGACCATGTCGATCTACGACAACGTGGTCGCCGGGCTCAAGCTCGCGGGCGTGAAGAAGAAGGCCGTCCTGGACGAGGTGGTGGAGCGCTCACTGAAGGGCGCCAACCTCTGGAACGAGGTCAACAGCCGGCTGAGCAAGCCCGGCGCGGGCCTCTCCGGCGGCCAGCAGCAGCGGCTGTGCATCGCCCGGGCGATCGCGGTCGAGCCGCAGGTCCTGCTGATGGACGAGCCGTGCTCCGCGCTCGACCCGATCTCCACCCTCGCCATCGAGGACCTGATCGGCGAGCTGAAGTCGCAGTACACCATCGTCATCGTGACCCACAACATGCAGCAGGCGGCCCGCGTCAGCGACCGCACCGCCTTCTTCAACCTGTCGGGCGTGGGCCAGCCGGGCAAGCTGATCGAGCTGGACGACACTCAGCGGATCTTCTCCAACCCGTCGGTCCAGGCGACCGAGGACTACATCTCCGGCCGCTTCGGCTGAGCCGCCGGACACCGGCTGTCCCGCGGTGCTGCATGGCGGTGCCGCCGCGGGACATGAGAAGGGCCCGCCCCCGAGATGTGGGGGCGGGCCCTGTCTGTTACTCATTCGCTTACTCACCCGCTCGCCTCCGGGGCGCTCTGGCCCGGTGCCGACCGTCGGCGCTCCTGCGCTCGTGCCTCGCTTGTCGCTTCTCCCTTTCGGCACCGGCGCGCCCCTTCGGCTCGGGGCGGGGGTTCACCCGCTCGCCTCCGGGGCGCTGTGGATCCGGTGCTTCGGCTCGGGGCGGGCCGTCCGGGGCTCAGCCCCAGAACAGGTGCACGAACCAGTACACCAGCGCCGCGACGATGGCGGCCGCCGGCATCGTGATGAACCAGCCGAGCACGATGTTCTTCGCGACGCCCCAGCGCACCGCGCGGATCCGCTTGGTGGCCCCCACACCCATGATCGCCGCGGTGATGACGTGGGTGGTGGAGATCGGCGCCTTGAAGACGAACGACGTGATGTACATGATCGCCGAGGAGGTGGCCTCGGCCGCGAAGCCCTGCGGCGGGTCCAGCTCGATGATCTTCCGGCCGAGGGTCCGCATGATCCGCCAGCCGCCCGCGTAGGTGCCCAGCGACAGCATGGTCGCGCAGGAGATCTTCACCCAGACGGGGATGTCACCGGTGGTCTGGTGACCGGAGATGGTGAGCGCCATCACCACGATGCCCATGGTCTTCTGGGCGTCCTGCAGACCGTGCGCCAGCGCCATCGCGGCGGCCGAGGCGGTCTGGGCGACCCGGAAGTTGCGCTTGGCACGGTGCGGGTTGGCCCGGCGGAAGATCCACAGGATCGCCAGCATCACGAGGAAGCCGCCGACCAGGCCGACCACCGGGGACACGATCATCGGGATGACGATCTTGTCGACGACCCCGCTCCAGATCACGTCGATCCCGCCGGCCAGCGCCGCGCCCACCATGCCGCCGAACAGCGCGTGCGAGGAGGAGGACGGCAGACCGAAGTACCAGGTGACCAGGTTCCAGGCGATCGCGCCGACCAGGGCGGCGAACAGGATCGCCATGCCCTGGTTGCCGGACGGGGTCTCGATGATCCCCTTGGAGACCGTGTGCGCCACGCCGCTGCCCAGGAAGGCGCCGGCCAGGTTCATCACCGCGGCCATCGCGAGCGCGGCCTTCGGGGTGAGCGCCCGGGTGGAGACCGAGGTGGCGATCGCGTTGGCCGAGTCGTGGAAGCCGTTGGTGTAGGTGAAGAAGAACGCAACGCCGATGACGGCGATGAGTGCTGCCATGTCCACGAGGGTCAGGACTCCTTGACCGCGATGGTCTCCACGGTGTTGGCGACGTGCTCGAACGCGTCCGCCGCCTCCTCAAGGACGTCCACGACCTGCTTGAGCTTGAGCACCTCGATGGCGTCGTACTGGCCGGAGAAGAGGTGGGCGAGCAGCTTGCGGTGGATCTGGTCGGCCTGGTTCTCCAGCCGGTTGACCTCGATCCAGTACTCCGTGAGGTTCGACATGGTGCGCAGGTTCGGCATCGCCGCGGCGGTCAGCTCGGCGGCCCGGGCCAGCACCTCGATCTGCTGCTCGATGCCCTTCGGCAGGGTCTGGATGTCGTAGAGGACGACCAGGTCGACGGCCTCCTCCATGAAGTCCATGATGTCGTCCAGCGACGAGGCCAGGCTGTAGATGTCCTCGCGGTCGAACGGCGTGATGAAGGAGGAGTTCAGCTGGTGGAAGACGGCGTGGGTGGTGTCGTCCCCGGCGTGCTCGGCGGCGCGCATGCGCTCGACGATCTCCGCGCGGGCCGAGACGTCTGATCCCAGCAGTTCCAGCAGGAGCTTCGAGCCGACGACCAGGTTCTCCGCCGCGGCGGCGAACATGTCGTAGAAACTCGTCTCCTTCGGGGTCAGGCTAAAACGCACGGAAATCTCCGATGTGCGGGGTAGGGACTGAACGATGCTAGGTGCAACCGAGCGCAATCGCGCAAACGGGGTGGTACCGGGGGAGGCGGAACCTCCTCTTCCGATCGGCTGCCGCACCGGCTGATCCGCACCGCACGGCCAGGTGCGGACGGGAGCCCCCAGTCTGACGGAACCTCGCCCGGAACGCCCCCGTCGTGCGCCTCCGGGACGGGGGCGCCGCTCAGACGGGTTAACCGCACCGGAGCCCGCGCGGGAGCCGGCGCAGAGGCCGCACCGGAGCCCGCACCGGCCGTCCGGCACATGCCGAGTGGGCCGTCGGAACACCACGGAAGACCCGGGTGTTGGACACTGGTGGCCGACGCAGCCACCAGGCACTCAGACGAAGGCGGGCCGATGACCACGACGCAAGCGCGCACCGAGCCGGACGACGCGCACGAAGCCGAGCCGCAGGCCGACACCGCCGCCGCAGCCGTGGCCGCCGCAGGACACCGGAACGGGCACGGCCCGCACGGCTACAGCGCGCAGAAGGACGCCCACCTCAAGCGGCTGCGCCGGATCGAGGGCCAGATCCGCGGCCTCCAGCGGATGGTCGACGAGGACGTCTACTGCATCGACGTGCTCACCCAGGTCTCGGCCAGCACCAAGGCCCTGCAGTCCTTCGCGCTCTCGCTGCTGGAGGAGCACCTGCGGCACTGCGTCGCCGCGGCCGCCGAGCAGGGCGGCGTCGAGCTGGACGCCAAGGTGGCGGAGGCCACCGCCGCGATCGGCCGACTGCTGCGCAGCTGAGCCACCGGCCAGGACGGTCCGGACGGCCAGGACGGTCCGGACCTACCGGCCGTCAGCCCTCGCGCTCGCCCCGGCCCGGCTCCACCCGGTCCAGCAACACCTCGTCGATCCGCTCGGTCGGCAGCCGGTCGCCGCTGCTGGCCGTCGCGGCGATCATCAGCTCGCCGGCCAGCTCGATCTCGTCGAGGGCCGTGTCATCGTGGCCGCCGTTGCGGCCGCCCGTGGACGACACCACTCGCACCACCCCTTCAGTGCCTCGCCAGCCCGGGCGGCAGCCACCCGACGTCCAGCCTAGGCACTCCGGGGCCCGCCCACATGGCACGGACGGGCCATCTCGGCGCCGCCGAAACGGGTGGCCGTCGCTCCCCGGACGGCCACCCGCTCCGGCGGCGCCCCGTCTGCCCCCCGTACTACTTCGGGCTCTCCGAAGGCTTCATCTGGTAGATGTCCGAGGCCGGCGGCTCGGCCGCCTCGACCGGCTTGCCGAAGTCCGACAGCGAGGTCGTCGAGGTCACCTTCACCTGGTCCTTGGCCTCCTTCGACCCGGCCACCCCGGCGAAGGTGAACACCTCGACCACCTTGTGCAGCCGCCCCTGGTCGTCCAGCCAGGCGTCGTACGGGACCTCCTTGACGGTGAAGGTCTGCCCGCCCATCCGCAGACCGTCCCCGCCCCGGCCGCCCGTCGCGTCGGCCGCCTTGGCCAGGTCCAGGGTGCCCCGGTAGTGGTGCAGCGAGGCCCCGTCGACGGTCTCGGTGCCGACCAGGTCGGCCTTCTGCACCCCGCGCAGCGCACCGGCCGCCGAGGCCGGATCGGTGGCGCCGCTGCTCACCAGGTTGCCGTCCGGCAGCTGACGCACGTCCAGCTTCACCCACTTGCCCTCGGGCACCTTGGCGCCGCTGTTCTGCAGGTAGACGGTGCCGGGCAGGACCACCTCGACGATCTTCCCGGTGGTCGCCGCGCCCGGCGGCACCTGGACCTCCAGCCGGCCGATCCGCTTCACGTAGTCGTAGCCGCCCGTCCCGCTGAAGGACGCCTTCTTCTCCGCCGACTCGGTGACCAGTTCGGTGGCGGCGTGCGCGGAGCCGGTGCGACCGGTGATGTCGGCGGCGTTGCGCACCGCCGTCAACGGGTCGGTGGCCAGCTGGTCCGCGGCGCCCGTCCCCTGGTCCGAGGAACCACCGCCGGAGTCGCCCGTGCACCCGGCGGCTCCCGCGGCCAGGACGGCGGCGAGCAGGGCGGCCCCGGCCGCCGAGCGCAGGTGTGGCCCCGGACGGCGCGCTGGCCGCCCGGTTCGCTGCTGGTCGGTCATCTTCATCCTCGCGACAACCCCCTCGGGCCCGACTGCCCTGCCGGGACACCACCGGGTGGGCAGAGCTCTTTCCGGGCAAACGAGTTGGGCCGCGAAGGGTTACGGCGCCGGCGGAAACCGGACGAGTCGCCCGTCGGCCGACCGGCGCGTTACCGTGAACCACGTGCACAGTGAGCTGCCGGCCTCGCCCGGCACCGCCCGGATGCCCGAGCACCGCGTCGCGGTCGGCGAACGCGGTTCCTTCGCCTACGCGACCTGCAGCTGCGGCTGGTACTCCGCCGCCCGCCGCTCACGCGACCTGGCCCGCCGCGAGGGAGCCGGCCACCTCGCCGACCACGGTGGCGGCGAGCCGGACTAGGCCCGGGGGCTCCGCAGGCTGCCGAGGCGCTCAGGCCGCGAGGTCCGACTCCGGCGGCTGCTCCTCCGAGCGCACCGCCCCGCGGCCGCGCCGCCGGCCCCGCGGGGCGGTGCCACGGACCGGGCCGCCGCGCTCCGGCGCCCGGATCAGCGGGGCGACGGCCGTGCGGCTCAGCGCGTGACAGAACGGGACCAACACCGCCATCGCGATCGGCGCCAGCAGCAGCACCACGGCCACCGCGAGCGCGAAGCCGCCGATCACGTCCGTCGGGTAGTGGACGCCCATGAACATCCGGCAGAAGCCCTGCAACAGGGCCAGTCCGCCGGCGATCCAGCCCAGCCTCCGGTTCACCAGGAACAGCGCCACCGCGACGGCCATCGTCATGGTCGAGTGGTCGCTCACGAAGGAGTGGGTGCCGGCCTTGCCGTCCACCAGCACCAGCAGCCCGGGGTGGTCGACGAAGGGCCGCGGACGGTTCACGATCGCGGCGATCGGCAGGTTGGCCAACTCCGCGACGGCCACCGACAGCGGCACCCAGAGCAGGCCCGCGATCGCCACCGGCGCGTCCGTCCGGCGCCGGGCCTGCAGCCAGGCCACCAGCCCGAGCATGGCGAGGCCGATCAGGATGCCGTACTCGCCCACCCAGGAGACCAGGTGGTCCAGCCACTGGGGGGCGCGCTTGGCCAGGCCGTTGACGGCGTAGAGCAGGCCGAGGTCGGGGTTGGTCGTGTCGGCAAGCGGCGTCGACACGCCGCACCTCCTTCTGGTCCGCAGCAGCTGGTTCCGGCCGGGTCCCGCCCGGAGCGGAGAGCTGACGAGGGGCCACCGGATCAAACGTCATCTCCGGTGCACAGCGTTCCACGGAAAACGCGCGGTTATGGAAACTTGACTCAGCGTCCACAGCGCACACACAGATCCGCCAGGCTCAGCCGCCCGAGAGGGGCTGGCCGGGCGCGGTGGGGGCGGGCGGTGCGGCGACCGCGGGGCGGGCCGGGGGCAGCGGGCCGGAGGCGGCCGCCGGGGCGGCGGCGGGTGCCGGGGCGGCGGCGGGTGCCGACGGGGTCGTCGTGCCCGGGCGGCTCGGGGCGTTGACCGCCCCGCTGTCGTTGCGGGTCGGCAGCGCCTGGGCGCCGTCCGAGGTGACCCGGGTCGCTCCGATGTACTCCCTGGTGTCGATCTTGTCGTAGCGGATCACCGCCCCGGTGTGCGGCGCGTTGATCATGTAGCCGCCGCCGACGTAGATCCCGACGTGGTGGATGCTGCGCGGATCGCTCAGGTCCGTCGCCCAGAACACCAGGTCTCCCGGCCGCAGCTGATCGCGCGACGGGTGCGGACCTGCGTACCACTGGTCGTTGGCCACCCGGGGCAGGTTGATGCCCACGCTGGCGTACGCGGCCTGGGTGAGCCCCGAGCAGTCGAACCGCCCGTTCTGCGAGGGCAGGCCCTCACCGCCCCACAGGTACGGGGTGCCGAGCTTGGTCTGCGCGAAGTAGATCGCGGCCGCCGACTGCGCCGACACCTCCACCGGCGCGGTCGGCGCGGTGAAACTGCGGGCCATCGCCTGGATGTTCCGCACGTACCCCTGGGTCTCCCGGTACGGCGGGATGCCCCTGTTGCTCGTCACCGCGTACGGGCCGGCGTTGTAGGCGGCCAGCATGTTGGCCTGCGGATCGCCCGGCACCCCCGCGACGTCCTTGGCGAGCGCGCAGTCGTAGGCCGCCGCCGAGGCGATCGCGTCGTACGGGTTCCAGACGTCCTTCTTGCCGTCCGCGTCGCCGTCCGTCGCGTACATCGGCCAGGTGCCCGGCATGAACTGCGCCATTCCCTGCGCCCCGACGCCGGATTGGGCCTTCGGATCGAAACCGCTTTCCTGGTACAGCTGCGCCGCGAGCATCGGCGGGGAGATCTCCGGACAGAGGGATCCCCACTTCTGGATCGCCTCCTGGTAGGCGGCCGGAACGGTCCCCGGGGAGAGGGCGTAACGATTCGCCGACTGCTGCGGCGTCCCACTCGCCGCAAGCGTCCCCGTGGTCACCAGACCGATGAGCCCGAACGCGACAACTCCCGCAGCGGCGGCGGCCGTACCGGCCTTCCGGAGTACCATCAGCACCATCCCGACGAATCGTCAGTCGAAGTGTCCCGGAAGGCGTTGCTCACCGCAATCATCAGAGATACAAAGAGTGAGCGCTATCCTTCGTACGGTGGACATCCTCGCGTACGTGTCCGACGCCTCACGACCAATCCGCGAGAAGTAGCCAAGTCGACATCAGATCTGGCCAAGAATAGGTACCGACCCTTCGCGCGGGCGGGGTCCGGGCCCTTGAATTTGCCTGATCGGGCGGTGAGATGGAAATGAACCTGAGCAGCGTGCACACCTATGCGGTCGGCCACCTGGCCGAGGACCCACCCAAGAAGCCGAGCATCGACACCATCATCGGCGGGATCGCCCCGGACTGGGGCCCGTTCGCGAGCCTCGGGTCGGAGGCCCGGGTGATGGTCGAGGTCATCATGGCCATCGCCATCCTCGTCTGCCTCGGCCTCGCGGTATGGGGTGCCGCGAAACAGCGGATCGGCGCCACCGCGATGCGCGACAGCTTCGGCGCCGAACAGGGCAAGGGGCTGATCATCGCCGGGCTGACCGGCGTGTTCATCATCGGATCACTCGGCACTCTGTTCACCATTGTCTACGGCATGGCCATCTGACGAGCCAACAATCCGACAAGCCGACGATCCGAACACCTGACGACAGGGCAGCAGTCACCCGGCCCGCCTGAGGACAGGTCTCCGTCCCCACCCCACCGGGGGGCGGCCGCCAGGAGCCCACCCCCGTCCCCACCCCCCGTCCGCGCCCGCCCCCGGACGGAGGGCCCCCGGAGCCGCCCAGGCTCCCCGCACCAGGAGGGCCGCCGTGCCGTTGTCCGACGACCAGCCGCACACCCGTACGCGGCTGCCGGTCGGCGACCAGCCCGCGACCCCGCCGACCCTCGGCCAGTCCCGCCCGCTGCGCGCCCTGCTGGCCGTCCTCGTGGTCGTCACCCTCCTCGTGGTGGCCGTCGCCATCGCCAACCGCGGCAAACCCGACCCGGGCACCGGCGGCAGCTCCGCCGACCGCGCCGCCCCCACCGCCCCCTCCGGCGCCGGCCCGGCCCCCAGCGGCGACCAGCCCGTCGCCACCACCGCCAACGGCATCGCCAGCGGCTTCCCGCACACCGAACAGGGCGCCCAGTCCGCCGCCACCAACTACGTGGTGGCGATCGGCTCCGCGGACATGTTCCGCACCGACAGCCGCCACACCATCGTCGCCACCATCGCCGACCCGGGCGCGGTGGGCGCGCTGCAGAGCCGGCTCGACCAGGGCTTCGGCGGCGACACCGCCGCCCGCTACGGCCTCGACGCCCAGGGCCGCGCACCCAAGGGCCTCACCTTCGTCAGCCGCACCGTCCCGGTCGGCGCCAAGTCGGCCGGGTACACCGACGGGGACGCCAAGGTCGAGGTGTGGTGCACCGGCCTCACCGGCCTCGCCGGCGAACGCTCCGTCCAGCCGGTGACCGCGAACTGGTTCACCCTCACGCTCTCGCTCCACTGGACGGGCGGGGACTGGAAGCTCACCGACTTCGCCAGCAGGCAGGGCCCCGCGCCGATGCCCGGAGACCAGCAGGCCGCCACCGCCGATGAGATCACCGGCGCCGTCCAGCAGTTCGGGGGGTTCCGCTATGCCCGTTGACCAGCCCTCACGCCGCCCCTTCCGCCGACGTGCCGCCCGCCGCGCGGGCGCGGTGGCGGGTGCGTTGGCCACGCTCCAGGTTGGGGCGATGCTCGCGGCGCAACGGGTGTTCGCGGATCCCGCGCCGACTCCGACGCCCACCGGGACCGCGAACGCCAACTGTCCTGACCTGCCGATCTCCGGGAACGGCATCCTCTGCGTCGACAAGCCCGGCGGTGGCGGGTCGCTGCCCGGGAGCGGCACCGTCAACAGCGTGACCGACCCCCTCGGGTCGCTCGCCAAGGGCTGCGCCCAGGCGGCGGCGTGGGTGGTGCGGAAGCTGTCGGGGGCGATCGACGGGACGACGCAGGTGGACTTCACCAACGCGTCGTTCCTCCAGCAGTACGCCGTGGTGTTCGCGGTGTCGACGGTGATCACGCTGGTGCTGTGGCTGCTGGCGGTGACCAAGCGGGCGGTGCGTGGGGCGCCGCTGACGACGGCGATCTCGGAGGCGATCGGCTTCCTGTGGCTGACCGTGGTGGCCTCGGCGTTCACGCCGCTGATCCTGTTCACCGTGGTGAGCGTGACGGACGGGCTGACCAAGGCGATCTCGGTGGGGACGAAGTCGGACACCGGGACGTACCTGGGCGCGTTCGCCGACACCCTGGAGAAGGGGGACGTCGGCGGCGGTCCGCTGATCCTGGTGATCGTGTCGCTGGTCGCCGTGCTGGCGGCGGCGGTGCTCTGGATCGAACTGGTGATCCGGGCCGCGATGCTGTACGTGGGCGCGCTGCTGGGGACGGCGGTGTACGCGGGGCTGGTGGACCGGCAGCTGTGGAAGCACGTGCGCCGGTGGGCCGGGATGATGCTGGCGGTGGACCTGGCGAAGCCGATCATCGTGATCATCCTCGGGCTGGCGGGCGCGGTGGCGACGGGGGCGGGGGCCAACGACGACTTCGCCCGGGTGCTGTCCGGGCTGGCGATCCTGTTCCTGTCGATCTTCGCGAGCGCCGCGGTGTACCGCTTCGTCCCGACCTTCGGCGACGAGATGCTGAACATGCGGCGGGCCCGGGCCAGCGCGGTGCAGGCCGGCTCGGCGATGATCAACGGCACCGCGAACCTGATGAAGCAGGGCATCACCACCCACGGCGACCGCGGTCAGCCGGCGGGTGCGGGCGGCGGGGGTGCGGGCGGCGGCTCGGTCGCGCCCGGCATCGCCGCGCACGCCGGCCGGACGCCGGCCCCGCCGCCGCAGGCCGGGCCGCCGCAGGCCCAGGCTCCGATCCGCAACAGCAATCCAGCGAAGGGAGGGTGACGGGTAAGTGAGCAGCGAACCGCTCGGCCAGTACGGCGCCCAGTACGCCCAGCCGTACGTGCACCAGCGCCGCACCTACCTGATCGGCAAGGCCCGCCCGAACGCGCCGATCGGCCGGAACCGGGAGTCCGGGGAGATCCTGCTGATCATCTTCGGGGCGTTCCTCGGCATGCTCTGGGGCCTGCTGATGCCCGTCCTGGCGTTGCGGATCGGAGGCCTGGTCGGCCTGCCGATGCTGGCCATCGCGGCGGTGTACGTGCCGTACCGCAAGCGGACGTTCTACAAGTGGGCGGAGATCAACCGCACCTACCGCCGGACGGTCCGCAGCGGGCGCGCGGTGTGGCGGTCGGACGCCATGGACGCGGGGACCCGGTTGGACGGCCGTGAGGTGGAGATCGGGCCGCCGCCCGGGGTGGGGCGGCTGCGCTGGCTGACCGCGCCGTTCGGGCCGGACGAGGTCGGGGTGCTGATGCACCTGGAGCGGCGGACGGTGACGGCCGCGATCGAGATCGAGGGCCCGGGCGTGGGCCTGCGCGACTCGGAGGACCAGGAGGCGCTGGTCGACCGGTTCGGCACGCTGCTGAAGCACGTCGCGAACGGGGACGGCTTCGTCACCCGGCTGCAGATCCTGGCCAGGACGCTGCCGGCCGACCCGGACGCGCACGCCAAGGACGTCGAGCGGCGCGGTGACCACGATGCCCCGCGCTGGCTTCAGGAGTCGTACGACCAGCTGCAGTCGATGGTGTCGACCTCCTCGGAGCAGCACCGGGCGTACCTGGTGGCGTGCATGCACTACACCCGCGACCTGGCCGCCGAGGCGCACGCGATGGGGCGCAGCGCCTACGAGAAGCGCGGCGGCGGCCGGTCCCGGGACGACGACGGGTTGGCGGCCGTGATGGCGCGTGAGCTGACCGACATCTGCGCCCGGCTGGCCGAGGCGGACATCCGGGTGCGCCAGCCGCTGGGCCAGGCCCGGCTGTCCTCGCTGCTGCACTCGATGTACGACCCGGACCACCCGATCGACCACATCCAGGCGATGTCCCGGCGCAACGCCTGGCCGGCCGAGCTGGACGCGACCCACCCGCAGTACCTGCGGGCCAAGACCCGCGAGTCGGCGACCCGGGAGCCGTGGTGCCACGCGACCGCGTGGATCAAGGAGTGGCCGCTCACCCCGGTGGGCGTCAACTTCCTGGCGCCGCTGCTGGTGCACACCCCGGACGTGATCCGCACGGTGGCGGTGACGATGGACCTGGAGCCCACCGACGTCGCGATCGAGCGGATGCTGACCGAGAAGACCAACGACGAGGCGGAGGCCAGCCGCGCGGCCAAGATGAACCGCACGGTGGACCCGCGCGACCTGGCCCACACCGGCCGGGTGGACCAGCGCGGCGACGACCTGGCGTCCGGCGCGGCCGGGGTGAACCTGGTCGGCTACATCACGGTCTCCTCGCGCAACCCCGAGGCGCTGGCCCGCGACAAGCGGACCATCCGGGCCTCGGCCGGCAAGAGCTACCTCAAGCTGGAGTGGTGCGACCGCGAGCACCACCGGGCCTTCGTCAACACCCTGCCGTTCGCCACCGGCATCCGCCGCTGAGCGACGGCGGCCGTCCGTGCGTACCGTTGCCATCCGTACCGTGTTCGTCCACACCGTGCTCGTCCACCCCGTTCTCGTCCACCCCTACCGCTGACACCAGGAGGCCGCTCATGGGGCTCGGCAACCTCACCGACGCGTTCACCAGCCTGATGTTCGGCAAGGTGGAGACCACCCGGCTGCCGGTGCGCACCTCCACCGGCCAGGCGCAGGCCGTCTACCTGCCCACCGCCGCACCGGGGTTGGGCGACTCGGGCGTGATCATCGGGCGGGAGGTGTACAGCGGCAAGGGGTACGTGTACGACCCCTTCCAGCTGTACGGGCAGCAGCTCCCGGCTCCGCACTGGCTGGTGCTGGGGGAGTCCGGCAACGGCAAGTCGGCGCTGGAGAAGACGTACGTCCTGCGCCAGTTGAGGTTCCGGGACCGTCAGATCGTGGTGCTCGACGCGCAGGGCGAGGACGGCGTCGGCGAGTGGAACCTGATCGCGAACGCGCTGGGCATAAAGTCGATCCGGCTGGATCCGATGGCGGCCCGGGACGGCGGCGTGAAGCTCAACCCGCTGGATCCGGCGATCACCCAGACCGGCCAGCTGTCGCTGCTGCGCACCATCATCGAGGTGGCGATGGGGCGCGGTCTGGAGGAGCGGGCCGGCTTCGCGCTGAAGGCCGCGCACGCCCATGTGGTGGCTTCGGTGACGGACCGCCAGCCGGTGCTGGACGACATCATCGACACCCTGCGCAGCCCCGAGCTGTCCTCGGTGGAGTCGCTGGGCGTGGCGGTGGACGAGGTGCAGTCCTGGGGCCTGGACGTGGCGCTGGTGCTGGACCGGCTGGTCGACGGTGACCTGCGCGGCATGTTCGACGGGCCGACCACGGACGGCATCGACCTGGACGCCCCGCTGATCGTCTTCGACCTCTCGCACATCGACCGCAACTCGATCGCGATGCCGATCCTGATGGCGATCGTCGGGGTGTGGCTGGAGCACACCTGGATCCGGCCGGACCGGAAGAAGCGCATCTTCCTGGTCGAGGAGGCCTGGCACATCATCAACAGCCCGTTCGTGGCGCAGCTGTTCCAGCGGTTGCTGAAGTTCGGGCGCCGGCTCGGCCTGTCCTTCGTCGCGGTGGTGCACCACCTGTCGGACGTGGTGGACGGCGCGGCGGCCAAGGAGGCCTCGGCGATCCTGAAGATGGCCTCCACCCGGACGATCTACATGCAGAAGGCCGAGGAGGCGCGGGCCACCGGTCGGGTGCTGGGCCTGCCGCGCTGGGCGGTGGAGATCATCCCGACGCTGTCGCCCGGCATCGCGGTCTGGGACGTCAACGGCAACGTCCAGGTGGTCAAGCACATCATCACCGAGGCCGAGCGGCCGCTGGTGTACACCGACCGCGCGATGACCGAGGACGCCGTGGCCGAACGGGTCCGGGCCGAGCGGCAGTTGGCGGCCGAGCCGGGGGTCTGACCGGCGGTCAACAGCGTGTGCGGCAGCGGTCCCGCGCCGTCCGCGCACCGCAGGGGCGGCGACGGTTCGTCAGCAGGTCATCAGCTTGTTACGTTCGACGTCCTGACAGCTACGCGCGTTGACCCTAGGCTGCACACGCACGACTCATGCCCGAACACCGGTGCTGTCCACCGCCGGTACTCCCTCCGAGGCGCAGGGGACCCCTTCATGCTCACCGTCAGATCCCGACGGACGGCGCTCGCCGTCGTCGCCGCCGCAGGTCTGCTCGGCACGGTGGCCGTGCCGACGGCCGCCCAGGCCGCCGACGCCAAGCGTCACAAGACCGTCAACCTCCAGCTGCTGGCGATCAACGACTTCCACGGCAACCTGGAGCCTCCGGCCGGGTCCTCCGGCACCGTCAAGGAGATCGACCCGGCCACGGGCAAGGAGGTCGCCACCCCGGCCGGCGGCATCGAGTACCTGGCCACCGAACTGCGCAAGGCCCGGATCCCGGCCGACGACTCGATCACCGTCGCGGCCGGCGACATCGTCGGCGCCAGCCCGCTCACCTCGGCGCTCTTCCACGACGAGCCGACCATCGAGGCGATGGACAAGCTCGGCCTGGACGTCACCTCCGTGGGCAACCACGAGTTCGACGAGGGCGCGCAGGAGCTGCTGCGGATGCAGGAGGGCGGTTGCCACCCCACCGACGGCTGCTACGAGCCCGGCCGCACCTTCAAGGGCGCCGCCTTCAACTACCTGTCGGCGAACGTCACCGACGAGAGGACCGGCAGAACGCTGCTCCCTCCGTACTGGGTGACCAAGTCGCAGGGCGTGAAGATCGGCTTCATCGGCGTCACCCTGGAGGGCACGCCGAACATCGTGACCGCCGAGGGCGTCAAGGGCCTGAAGTTCGCCGACGAGGTCTCCACGATCAACAAGTACGCCGCGGAGCTGAAGTCCAAGGGCGTCAACTCGATCGTCGCGTTGGTCCACGAGGGCGGCTACCCGGCCAGCAGCGTCTACAACTACGACTGCGGCCCGGCCGGCCAGGGCATCTCCGGCCCGATCGTCGACATCGCGAGGAAGATCGACCCGGCGGTCGGTGCCATCGTCACCGGCCACACCCACAACGCGTACGCCTGCAGCATCCCCGACCCGAACGGCGTGCCGCGCTCGGTGACCAGTGCCGCCTCCTTCGGTCGGCTCTTCACCGAGATCGACATGAAGCTGGACAGGACCACCGGGCAGATCGTGCGTCCCTCGGTCAAGGCCGAGAACCACGTGGTGCGCCGCACGGTCGAGAAGGCGCCCGACATGACGGCGCTGGTCGACCACTACCGGAAGCTGGCCGCCCCGATCGCCAACCGGCCGATCGGTTACATCGGTTCGGACATCAACGGCCGTGGCAGCAGCGACCTGGAGAAGCCGCTCGGTGACGTGATCGCCGACGCGCAGCTGGCAGGGCTCTCCCCGGCCGACAAGGGCGGGGCGCAGGTGGCCTTCATGAACCCCGGCGGCATCCGCTCCGACCTGGTCTACCAGGCCTCGGGCGGCGAGGGCGACGGCGTGGTGACCTACGGCGAGGCGTTCACCGTCCAGCCGTTCACCAACATGATGCAGGTCAAGACGCTGACCGGCGCCCAGCTGGTCCAGCTGCTGCAGCAGCAGGTGAGCGGCGCCAACGACGCGGCGCCGAAGGTCCTCCAGGTGTCCTCGAACCTGCACTACACCCTGGACATGCGCAAGACCGGCGCGGACCGGGTCGTGGTGGACTCGATCCGGCTGAACGGCGCGCCGGTCGGCCCGGCCGGCACGTACCGCGTCGCGGCCAACGAGTTCCTGGCCGGCGGCGGCGACGGCTTCCCGGCCTTCGCGGCCGGTACCGACAAGCTCGTCGGCGCGTCCGACCTGGACGTCTTCACGGCCTACCTGGCGGCGCACAGCTCGGCGGCCGCGCCGCTGAAGCCGCCGGCGCAGGACCGGATCAAGGTCCTCGGCCCGGGCAGCGACATCGACTGACCGCGCGCCGGACATGAGGACGGGCGGGGCGCTGTCGGGGCGCCCCGCCCGTCCTGCTCTTCCCGCCGCTGCTCCAGGGCCGCTTTCGGGGTCGGGAGGGGCTGTGCGCGGGGCCGTGCGCGGGGCCTTACTCGGGGGCCGGGCCGCCGGGCAGCCGGACGGTGGCCAGCGCACCCGGTCCGCCGTCCTCGGCCGGGCCGAGGGTGACCTCGCCGCCCGCCTCCCGGACGCTCTGCGCGACGATCGACAGGCCCAGGCCGGAGCCGGGCAGCTGGCGCGAGGAGGGAGAGCGCCAGAACCGGTCGAAGACGTACTGCAGTTCGTCCGGCGGAATGCCGGGGCCGTGGTCGCGCACGGTCAACACGCCCTGCCGCAGCCGGACTTCGATGGTGCCGCCGGGCGGGCTGTACTTGACCGCGTTGTCCAGCAGGTTGATCACGGCCCGCTCCAGCCCCGCCGCGTCGCCGTGCACGTACCAGGGCTCCGCGCTCGTGTCGAAGACCAGCCCCGGCCCGCGCAGCTTGGCCCGCTCCACGGCCCGCCCGGCGATCTCGTGCAGGGCGACGACGGCGAGGTTCGGTCCCGTCTTCGGGGAGTCGGGGCGGGAGAGCTGGAGCAGGTCGCCGATCAGGACGGTGAGTTCCTGCATCTGCGCCTTCATGTTGCCGAGCAGCTTGGTCTTGGTCGCCGGGGGCAGCGGGCGGCCGGTGTCGTTGCTGCGGATCAGCAGGTCGACGTTGGTACGCAGCGAGGTGAGCGGGGTCCGCAGCTCGTGGCCCGCGTCGGCGATCAGCCGGGTCTGGCGTTCGCGGGAGTTGGCGAGGGCGGTGCTCATCGAGTTGAAGGAGGTCGACAGCCGGGCGATCTCGTCGTGCCCCTGGACAGGGATGGTGGTGCCGACCTCCTCCGTCCGGGCGATGTGCTCGACGGCGTCGGTGAGTCGGTCGACGGGCTTGAGGGCGGAGCGGGCGACCAGACGGCCGGCGACGGCGGCGAGGAGGATGCCGCCGACGGAGACGGAGCCGAGGAGGACGGCGAGGCCCTGGAGGGAGTCCTCGACGCCCTGGGTGGAGGTGGCCACCATCAGCAGAGCGGGCTGTGATCCGGAGTGGGTGAGGGAGATGCGGACGACTGCCGGTGTTCCGTCGGTGAACTGGCCGTCCCGGATGATCGATTGGCCGGGGCCGAGGCTGAAGCCCGCAGCGTCGCCGGGCCTGACCACGATGGCCTTGGTCGCGTACGGGGGGAGGCAGACCCCCGCCGGGTTGGCCACGACGTACTGGGTGTCCCGGGGCACCGCGCCGAAATTCTCCGGGGCGATACCGGTTCGCTGGTGCTCCAAAGCCTTCTCGGCGGTGTCGTAACACAGGAGACGGCCGCTCCCTGGCAGCGGCGGCGGTGCACTCGCGAGGTCGTTCCGGACCTGGCCGTAGAGCTGCTTCTCCACGATGAACCAGCACGCCAGCGCGGACAGCGCGATCGCCACCGCCACCGCCGCCGCGCTCAGGAAGGTGAGGCGGCTGCGGAGGGACCGGGAGCGGAGCCAGTGGAGCAGGCGCCGCCGGCGGCTGGGGGCGCGTGGCGGTGCCAGTGGTGGCGGGGGCGGAAGAGCGTTCACGCGCCGGCGCCGGCGGCCGGGCGCAGCGCGTAGCCGACGCCCCGTACGGTCTGGATGAGGCGCGGCATGCCGCCCTGCTCGGTCTTGCGGCGCAGGTACATCACGTACACGTCCAGGGAGTTGGAGGAGGGCTCGAAGTCGAAGCCCCAGACCGCCTTCAGGATCTGTTCGCGGGTGAGGACCTGGCGGGGGTGGGAGAGGAACATCTCCAGCAGCATGAACTCGGTGCGGGTGAGTTCGACCGGCTTGCCGGCGCGGGTGACCTCGCGGGTGGCGGTGTTCATCCGCAGGTCGGCGAAGGCGAGTACCTCGCTCTCGTCCTCGGCGGCGGCGCGGGCGGCGGCCTCGGCGGCGAGGGCGTTGCGGCGCAGCAGGGCGCGGACGCGGGCGAGGAGTTCGTCGAGCTCGAAGGGCTTGGCGAGGTAGTCGTCGGCGCCGACGTCGAGGCCGGTGACGCGGTCGCCGACGGCGTCGCGGGCGGTGAGCATCAGCACCGGGACGGTGTCGCCGCGGGAGCGCATCCGGCGGACGGCGGTGAGGCCGTCCATCCGGGGCATCATGATGTCCAGCAGGACGAGGTCGGGCTTGTCGCGTTCGACGGACTCCAGTGCCTCGTAACCGTCGGTGGCGGTGGCGACCTCGTACCCCTCGAAGGCGAGGCTGCTCTCCAGGGCGTCCCGGAGGGCGGGTTCGTCGTCGACCACGAGGAGCCGGGCGGAGGGGTGGCCGGCCTCGGCGGGGGTGCGGTCGTCGGCGGACGGGGTCATGGGCTGGTGCCCTTTCTCGTCGGATGGGGTGCCTGCTGGGAGCAATTGTCCGCCTCGCGGACGCCTGCCGGCTCTTACGGATTGTGACTCACGGGTTCTGGCCGGCTTCGAGCTTCGGCAGGACCTGCTTGATGTCGTTGATCGGGATGGCGAAGCCGAGGCCGACGCTGCCGGCCGTGCTGCTGCCGCCGCCGGCGGTGGAGTTGGCGCCGTTGGGGGCGTACATGGCCGAGTTGATGGCGATGATCTGGCCGTTGGCGTTGATCAGCGGGCCGCCGGAGTTGCCGGGGTTGAGGGCGGCGTCGGTCTGGAACGCCTTGTAGGTGGTGGTGTCGCCGGTGCTCTGCTGCTGGGGGGTGCTGCCGCGTAGGCCGGGCAGGTCGGGGAAGCCGAAGCCGCCGTTGTTGCTGGTGCTGCCTTCGTCGAGTTGGACGGTGACGTCGCGGTTTTCGGCGCTGATGATGCCGGAGGTGACGGTGCCGGTGAGGCCGTCGGGGTTGCCGATGGCCACGACGGGGTCGCCGACGGCCACGGTGGAGGAGTCGCCGAGGACGGCGGGGGTGAGGTTCTTGGCGCCGGTCGCGGTGATCACGGCGACGTCGAGGTTCTTGTCGGTGCCGGTGACGGTGGCGGGGGCGGTGGAGCCGTCCTTGAAGGTCACGGTGATCCGCCCGCCGTTCGCGGTCGCGGTGTCGATCACGTGGTAGTTGGTGAGGATCCGGCCGGAGGTGTCGAGGACGACGCCGGTGCCGGTGGCGGTGCCGTTGCCGGTCTTGACGGTGATCTGGACGACGCTGGGTGAGACGGCCGCGGCGATGGCCGGCACGTCGGCGCCGCCGTCGGAGCGGGCGGAGACCGGGCTGGCGATGGTGCCGACGTGGTTGCCGGAGGACTGCCGGTCGGCGGCGACGACCCCGCCGGTGAGCCCGCCGATGACGGCGGCGGTCGCGGCGACGGCGGTGACCAGGGCGAGCCGTCCGCGCAGCAGGCCGCGCCGGGCCCGGTTGCCGTGGCCGGGGCGGTCCGGGCCCGCGGGGTGCCCGAGGAGGGTCGGCGGCTCGGGCGGGACGGGCGGGGGAGGGGGCGGTCCGTCGAAGGCGCCGCCGGAGTGGTCCTCGCGGTAGGCGTACCCGCTGTACGGGTCGGTGCCGCCGGGGCCCGCGGCGCCGCTGCCGAGGACGGTGCCTTCGATGACGCGGGGCCGGTACGGGGCGTCGGACCGGTACGGGTCGTGGGGCTCGTCGGGGTGCTGCTGCTGTTCGCTCATGCCGACCAAGCTCCGCCCGGTGCATGAGGACCGGATGAGAAGCGGCTCAGAAGGGCCCGAGAAGCCCGTCGGCTTCTCATAAAGCCTGGTCACGCCGCCTTCGGAGCGGAATCGGCTATTCCGCCGGGGTTCGGCCGGGAGCAGCCCCGTCGCAGCCGCAGGAACGGCGGACGACCAGGCGGGACGGGAACTTGCGGACCCGCTCGGTGTCCGAGCCGGGGACCATCAGCGAGTCGTCCAGCACCAGGTCGACGGCGGCCCGGGCCATCGCGTCGCGGTCGGAGGCGACGGTGGTCAGCGGCGGGTCGGCGAGCGCGGCCTCGGGCACGTCGTCGAAGCCGGCCACCGCGAGGTCCTCGGGCACGCGCAGGCCGACCTCGCGGGCGGCCCGCAGCACACCGATGGCCTGGTCGTCGGTGGAGCAGAAGATCGCCCTCGGCCGGTCCGGGGAGCGGAGCACGTCGAGCGCGACGTCGTAGGCGCCGTAGCGGTGGAAGGGCGCGTCGATCAGGTGCGGCTCGGTGGGGACGCCGTGCGCGTCCATGGCGCGCTGCCAGCCCTCGACGTGGTCGATGACCGGGTCGCCGGGGGCCGGGGAGTCGACCGGGCCGCCGAAGCAGGCCACGTACGAGTGGCCGTGCTCCTCCAGCAGGTGGCGGACGACGGCCTCGGCGCCGCCCACGTCGTCGGTGACCACGGCGACGTCGTCGATCGCCTCGGGGCGGCGGTGCAGCAGCACCACCTTCGCCCCCTCCATCGCGGCGAACTCCTCGGCGGCGCGCTGCGAGGGCCCCTGGCTGACCAGGATCAGGCCGGAGACCCGCATGCCGAGGAAGGCGCGGACGTAGTGGACCTCGCGGTCGTCCACGTAGTCGGAGTTGCCGATCAGCACGAGCTTGCCGCGCTCGGAGGCGGCCCGTTCCACGGCGTGCGCCATCTCGGCGAAGAAGGGCTGGCGGGCGTCGGGGACGACCATGCCGATCAGGTTGGTCCGGCGGGAGGCCATCGCCTGGGCGACGCTGTTCGGCCGGTAGCCGAGCTGCTCGATCGCCGCGAGGACCTTCTCCTTGGTCGCGGGCGCGACCGGACGCGGCCCGTTGTTGATCACGTAGCTGACGACCGCGGTCGAGGTCCCAGCCAGTCGGGCTACATCGTCGCGCGTCACCTTGGCCACGGGGGGAGTCTACGCGTGTGGCCCCGGGGGCGGCAGTGGGACCTGAGCCGCCCGCGGGGCGCACCGGCGCAATCGGGACGAGCCGGGCGGCGCGGGCCGCCCGGCTTCCCGGTCACGCCTCCAGCGGGGTGGAGGGGCGCTGGGCGAGGTCCGGACGCTCGCCCTTCTCGGACTTGTCCGGGACGACGAAGCGGTAGCCGACGTTGCGCACGGTGCCGATCAGCTGCTCGTGCTCGACGCCGAGCTTGGCGCGCAGCCGCCGCACGTGGACGTCCACCGTCCGGGTGCCGCCGAAGTAGTCGTAGCCCCAGACCTCCTGCAGCAGCTGCGCCCGGGTGAAGACCCGGCCGGGGTGCTGGGCCAGGTACTTGAGCAGCTCGAACTCCTTGAAGGTGAGGTCGAGCGCCCGGCCCTTGAGCTTGGCGGAGTAGGTGGCCTCGTCGACCGAGAGGTCGCCGTTGCGGATCTCCATCGGGCTGTCGTCGACGGCGACCTGGAGCCGGCCGAGCGAGAGCCGCAGCCGGGCTTCGACCTCGGCCGGGCCGGCGGTGTCCAGCAGGACGTCGTCGATGCCCCATTCGGCGGTGACGGCGGCCAGGCCGCCCTCGGTGACCACCAGGATCAGCGGACAGCCGATGCCGGTGGAGCGCAGCAGCTGGCACAGGCTGCGGATCTGGGGCAGGTCACGCCGCCCGTCGACCAGGATGACGTCCGCACTGGGGGTGTCCACCAGGGCGGCCCCTTCGGCGGGGGCCACCCGGACGTTGTGCAGCAGCAGGCCGAGGGCCGGCAGCACTTCCGCCGAGGGCTGCAGCGCGTTGGTCAGGAGGAGGAGGGAGCTCATACCCGGTGGTCCCCTTTCCGGGTCGTCGTGGTCGCGGTGGGGCTGCCGCCACAGCCGGATGGCGCACGATCGGGGAGGTGCCGCCCGCGGCGCGTCCCGGCAGGGGCGGCGGTGGGCGACGTGAGGGTGAGGAGGAGGGCGCGGACGACCGGCGGCCGGGGCGTGCGGGGGGAGCTCAGGGCGGAACGGCGCTCGCGCCGGGGGTCCCGCAACCCCTGGCGCGCCGTCCGCGCTCCGCTCGTCCTGCTCATCCGCGAACCCTCCGGTCTGGTCCGGTACCGGGTGGCGGCCCGGCGCCGGGTGACGACCCCCGCCGGCCGGGCACGTCCTCGTGCCCTGTCGAGCAGGGGGTTCCTGCGGCGCGTCGGGGGTGGGCCGACGAATCGCAAGAACGTCCGTACTGGCGTCCTGAAAGCACAAAAGGACCCGGGGGCGACTCTGCCCGGATCCCTCTTGGTGGTTGAGGATAGCCGACCCGCTCCCGCCCCGGGAGTGCGCGAATCCGGCGGTTCGCCCAATCCGGGCGTGCGCCGGGTGAGACTGGACACAACATCGGGCGCCGTCGCACACCCGCCCGGCCAGGGCGATTGCCGGTCACGACGGCGGACACGCCATCATGGACGCACATCGGCGGTGCCGCGCGGGTCCATTCGTTCGGGTGGTCGGGCGGCCGCCCCGGTGGCGAGCCGGACCGGGCCACCGGGACCGGGCGAGGACGAACGGAAGGGGTGGCCCGATGGGCGCGACCACCGAGCCCGCGAGCGGTGCCCGGGTGCGCGGGACGATCCGCTACTGGGCGGCGGCGAAGTCCGAGGCCGGGCTGGCCGAGGAGCCGTACCAGGCGGCGACCCTGGCGGAGGCGCTGGCGGCGGCCAAGGAGCGGCACGCGGACCGGCCGAAGTTCGTCCAGCTGCTCGGGCACTGCTCGTACCTGGTCGACGGCAGCCAGGCGGGCGGCCGCGACCACGCGACCGTCGCCCTGACCGAGGGCGGGACGGTCGAGGTCCTCCCGCCGTTCGCGGGAGGGTGAGCGGCGTGACGGACATGAACGACCCGAACCGGGGCGGCGGCTACGGCAACTGGCCGCAGCAGCCCCAGCCGCAGCAGCCCCACCCGCATCAGCAGCAGTACGCGCGGCATGCCCGGCAGTACCCGTACGGCTGTCCGGTGGACGACGAAGCGGCGACCACGCTGCTGCCGCCGGTGCCCCCGATGGACGATGCCGCGACCGCGCTGCTCCCGCCCGTCCCCGCGCTGGATGACGCGGCGGCCACCACACTGCTGCCGCCCGTGACGGTCTCCGGCGCGATGCCGGTCGCCCCGCCGCCGCACCTGGGGCGGCCCCCGGCGCAGCCGCGGTTCCAGCCCCAGCCGTACGCGGAGCCCCAGCCGCACGCGCAGCCGCAGGAGCAGCCCCGGTCGCACGCGCGGCCTCAGCCTCAGCCGTGGCAGGAGCCGCCGTCCCGGGCGCGGCACCGTGCGCCGTCGCCGCAGCCCGCGCCGCAGCAGGCCGCGCCCGGCGCGCCCTCGGCCCCCGTCGGGCCCGCCGTCGACTCGCCGACCATGACGCTCAAGCGCCCGACCGCCCCGTCGCCCGGCCAGGCGCCGGGCGCCCCCGGCGTGCCCGGCGCCCAGCCGTACGGGGCCGTCCCGGCGCAGCCGCTGCCGGTAGCGCCGCGGCCCGGCGGCCCGGGCGACCGGACGGGTTCGCCGATCATCGACCCGGGCCTGCAGCCTGCCCTCATCACCGCCGGTGCGGCCGCGCTGCTGGCCGGTGGCGCCGCGTTGGGTCAGGTGGCGCTGGCCCTGGTGGTCGCGCTGCTGCAGCTGCTGACGGCGGCCGGCTGGTTCCGGTTGAACGGCATGTGGCCGGCCCGCCAGGGCATCCTGCTCGCCGCGCTGGCCGGGTTCACCGCGGACGCGGCCGTGCTGCTGGCGGACGCGGACGGCGGGGTGGCGGCCGTGGTGGGCACCCTGGGCGGGTTCTTCCTGCTGGTGCTGGTGCTGCAGACGTTCCGTCCGTCGGATCCGAAGGAGCGGTTCTACGCGCTGACCGTGCTCGGTTCGGCCACCGTGGTGACGGCGCTGTGCACGATGCTGCTGCTGGCCGACTGGGTGCCGGCCGGGGTGGGGGCGGTCGCGCTGGCCGTGCTGCTGGCGGCGGCGCCGCTGCCGGGCCCCAAGCAGCTGGGCCCGGTGCTGGGTCTGGTCGCGGCGGTCCTGCTGGGCTTGCTGGTGGGCGCACCGCCGGCCTTGGGGGCGCTCGCCGGGCTGGGTGCGCTGGTCGGCCGCCGGGTCGCGGCGTACGACTTCCCGTCCCGCTTCGTCCACATGACGGCGGGCGTGGCGCTGCCGCTGGCGGTGTCCGCGCCGCTGATCTGGATCGCCACCGACCTGCTGGCCGGCTGAGCCCGGTACGTCACACCTGCCCGCCCCGGAACCACCTTCCGGGGCGGGACGTCGTACGGTCGTGCGGGAGCGGCCGCGTGCAGCGGTCGCCAGGGAACGGCGACGGACCACAGCGACGGACCGCAGCGGATGACGACGGCGAGCGGCGACGACGGGGGACACGATGCGCGGATGGCTGAAGGCGACGATCGGCCTGGTGGTGCTCTCCGGGCTGCTGGTGGGTGCGGACCGGATCGCCGTCGGGGTGGCCGAGGACGAGGCCGCCGACCGGCTGGTCAAGAGCGGGCAGATGAGTCAACGGCCGGACGTGACGATCGAGGGCTTCCCGTTCCTCACCCAGGTGGTCTCGAAGAAGCTGGACGACGTCCGGATCTCCTCGGACGACCTGACCGTCCAGAACAACGGCCACCGGGTGGCGCTGCACTCCTTCAAGGCCAAGCTCTCCGGCGTCTCGGTGAGCGACAGCCTGAACACCGCGACCGTGGCCGACGGCACCGGCAGCGGCGTGATCTCGTACCAGGACCTCGCCCAGCTGCTGCCGCCGGCCTCCGAGCTGCTGGGCGCCCCGGTGCCGGGCGGCGGCAGTTCCCGGCTGAGCCTGTCGTACGGCGGTCCGGGCAAGGTCAAGGCCTCGCTGGGGCCGGTCTCGGTGGGTGAGGCGACCGTGCACAACGAGGGCAACACCATCACTGTGGACGGTCTGAAGCTGAGCTCGCTGGCCGAGATGGTCGCCGGGCTCACCAACCGGAAGATCCAGCCGGCCAGTTTCACCCTGGACTCGATGCCGGCCGGGCTGGCGCTGGCCGCGAAGGACGGCGCGACGCCGCTGCCGGAGGGTCTCCAGCTGTCCTTCGAGGGCAAGGGCGTCAAGCTGCTGGGCTGACCGCGGGCCCACCCCGCGCCTCCGCCCCGCTTCACCCCGCTTCCGTTCCGCCCCGCGGGACGCGCTGTCCAGCGCCGACCGCGGAGCGGTGCCGTTTCCGCCCGTTGCGCCCCGCCGCCGGGGGTGCTTCCCACTAACGCCCGGCCGCGAGGACGGCAAATCCCACCATCCGACTGTTTCCATCTCGATATTCGATACGCTGATGACAGCGGGCCTCGGATGTCCCTAGCATCGTCGGCATGAAGCGACAGACGGATCTCACGAAGCGGCGGGCGGTCGACCTGTGCCGCGTGGCCGCCTGTCTGTGTCGAATGCGCTGAATCGGCAGTCTCGCAGGGCAGTTGACGCCCGCCGCCGATTCCCATGGTGACCCGTTCCGGCTGTTGCGGCCGATGGTCGCCGCCGTACTCCGCAGTCCCCCGCCCGGCCCTCCGGTTCCCTGCTCCGTCCCGTCATTCGGACAGGAATTCGGACCGCATCCGTCCGGGCGCCCTGCAGCACCTCCTCAGCAGCACCTTCCGCCAACCGCCCTCGGATGGAGAACACCACCATGAGCCGCAGCGACGTCCTGGTCGACGCCGACTGGGTCCAGGCCCACCTGGACGACCCGAAGGTCGTCATCGTCGAGGTCGACGAGGACACCTCCGCGTACGACAAGAACCACATCCGCAACGCCGTCCGGATCGACTGGAAGCAGGACCTCCAGGACCCGGTCCGCCGCGACTTCATCGACCAGGCCGGCTTCGAGGCGCTGCTGAGCGCCAAGGGGATCGCCAACGACGACACCGTGGTGCTCTACGGCGGCAACAACAACTGGTTCGCCTCCTACGCCTACTGGTACTTCAAGCTGTACGGCCACGGCGACGTCCGCCTGCTGGACGGCGGCCGCAAGAAGTGGGAGCTGGACTCCCGCGACCTGGTCGCCGAGGTCCCGGTCCGCCCGGCCACCGAGTACAAGGCGCAGGCCGCCGACTCCTCGATCCGCGCCTTCCGCGACGACGTGATCGCGGCCATCGGCAACCTCAACCTGGTCGACGTCCGCTCGCCCGACGAGTTCTCCGGCAAGCTGCTCGCCCCGGCCCACCTTCCGCAGGAGCAGTCGCAGCGCCCCGGCCACGTGCCGAGCGCCCGCAACATCCCGTGGGCCAAGAACGCCAACGACGACGGCACCTTCAAGAGCGACGACGAGCTCAAGGCCCTGTACGAGGCCGAGGGCATCGACCTGGCGAAGGACACCATCGCCTACTGCCGCATCGGCGAGCGCTCCGCGCTGACCTGGTTCGTGCTGCACGAGCTGCTCGGCCAGCAGAACGTCAAGAACTACGACGGTTCGTGGACCGAGTACGGCAGCCTGGTCGGCGTGCCGATCGAGCTCGGCAGCAACTGAGCCCCGGCTCGAGCCGTAAGTCAGAAGGGAAGACAGACATGTGCGGTGCGAAGGCCGGCGGCCCGGACCTGGCAGGAGTTGACGTGGCGAACGAGACGATCATCCAGGGTTCGGTGACCCGCGACGGTGAGCCGGTCAACGGCTACGTCCGGCTGCTGGACGAGGGCGGTGAGTTCACGGCCGAGGTGCCCACCTCGGCGACCGGTCAGTTCCGGTTCTTCGCCCGCCCGGGCAAGTGGACCCTGCGCGCCCTGGTCCCGGGCCAGACCGTGGACCGTCAGGTGGTGGCCTCCCAGGGCACCGCCGTCGAGGTCGCGATCGCGGTCTGACCGGACCCCGACCGGACCCGGACCGGACCGCGACCGAAGCGAGACCGGCCCGGACGACCCCCCGAGGGCCCTGCCACGGCAGGGCCCTCGGCCGTACCGTGGAGACGTGCAGACAAGGCGTCGGCGGCGCTTCTACTACGCCATGATGGGCGTGTGCCTGGGCCTGTTCGTCATGGCCTGGGGCGTGGTGCGGTTCTTCTCGGTGGGCGCCGCCGTCGGCATGTGCGTGGTGGCGATGGTCATCCCGCCGGCCGCCGCGGTCTTCGCCAACAAACGCGACCCGGACGACGACTGGTGGAACGACCCGCGCTGGGACGACCCGAAGTGGGACGACCCCGGTCACGACCGGGACCGCCCCGACGACGAGCCGCACGACTCCCCCGGTGGAAGGCGTTAGCGCCGGTCGAGGGCGGACGGCCCGCGACCCGACGGCACAACCCACCGGGACGCGGCTCAGTACACCAGCGCCTGGACGTCGTTCGACATGATCTCGCTGACGAAGACCTGCGCGCCCGCGATCCGGACGCCTTCGACGGTGTCCTTCTGCCCGATCCCGCGCCGCGCCGCGCACTGGGTGCACAGCGTCACCGACCCGGCCGCCAGGATCGACTCCAGCAGGTCCGGCAGCGGCGCCGCGTGCGGCAGCTCGAACTCCGCCGCCTTCCCCGGCAGGGCGAACCAGGAGGACTCCCCGGTCAGCCAGAGCGAGACCTCGATCCCGCTGGCGACGGCCACGGCCGCCACCGTGAACGCCTGCGAGCACCGCTCCGGCGCATCCGCCCCTGCGGTGACCTTGATGACGAGCTTCTTCGACATGGCGCCACCTTAGAGGGCCCGCCGCCGCGGCCCGCCGTCATCCCGGAATCCCGTGGGGAAACCTTGGGCGGCGCCGGAGGGCGGGGGCGCGGACGGCGACGTGGTGGGGCTCACCGCGACCGGCCGGAGCCCGGCGGATAGAGTGAGCGCCAGCAAAATCCACCACACTGTCGCCGCCTGGGAGCCCCCCGTGTCCGGTCTGGAAATGTTCTTCGACGGTCTGCTGGCCCTCATGGCCGTGCTGATCACCTGGTTCGCCATCTTCTCGGTGATGAAGCTGTACCAGGGCCAGCGCTGAGCCTGCCGTACGGTTGAGGCAGACCGCACCGACCACGACAGTGACCAGGAACATGATCGAGATCCCCTCTGACCTCCACAAGGACGTCGTCCCGCTCGCCTTCCTCCTCGGCACCTGGGAGGGCGCGGGCGTCTATGACTTTCCCGGCACGGAGAAGTGCAACTTCGGCCAGGAGATCGTCATCCGCCACGACGGCCGGCCCTTCCTGGAGTTCCGCTCCCGCACGTGGGTGCTGAACGACGAGGGCGAGAAGGTCCGTCCGCTGGAGAACGAGCACGCCTTCTGGCGCGTGACCAGCAACCACGACGGCACCAGCGGGGTCCGGGGGATCGAGATCTCCTCCCTCCGCGACGACGGCACGGTCGAGATCTGGTACGGCGAGCTGGCGGACGGCAAGCCGCAGGTCGACGTGGCCACCGACGCCGTGGCCCGGATCGAGGGCTCCCCGGACTACTCCGGCGGCAAGCGGCTGTACGGCTTCGTCAACGGCGAGCTGCTCTGGGTCGGCGAGAAGGCCGCCCCGAACGTGCCACTGCGCCCGTACATGTCCGCGCAGCTGAAGAAGGTGCTCAGCCCGGCCCAGCTGATCAAGGACATCAACGACCTGCCGGACGACGGCATCGCCTTCTTCAAGTAAGGCCCGCGCACGAGGTAGGGACCGGCCCGCGGCCGGTCCCTACACTTGCATCAGGACCCCCGACCTTGGCAGGGACAGCACCGTGGCGGACACCGGCACCACCGACTGGCAGCTCTCCGGCGACTGGCACCTCTCCGACGACTGGAAGGCCGACCTGCGCGAGCGCGGCTACCGGCTCACCCCGCAGCGGCAGCTCGTCCTGGAGGCCGTCGACGTCCTCGACCACGCCACCCCCGACGACATCCTCTGCCACGTCCGCAAGACCGCCAGCGGTGTCAACATCTCCACGGTCTACCGGACCCTGGAGCTGCTGGAGGAGCTGGGCCTGGTCTCGCACGCCCACCTGGGCCACGGCGCCCCGACCTACCACCTGGCCGGCCGCCACCACCACCTGCACCTGGTCTGCCGGGACTGCGAGAAGGTCACGGAGACCGGCACCGAGATAGCCCAGCCGCTGATCGACCGGCTGCGCGAGCAGCACGGCTTCGACACCGACCTCAAGCACTTCGCCATCTTCGGCCGCTGCGCCGACTGCGCCGCCGGGCGCCCGGGCGACCGGTCGTAAGCTGGCCGGTATGACCGGTGTGAAGAGCCCGCTGCTTGCCCTGCCCGGAGCCGTCCCCGCCGAGGGGGCCGACGAGGGCGTCGCCGCCCACTACGGCGACATCTTCCGCGAACAACGCGACCTCGCTCGGGGCACCGGCTTCGTGGACCTCTCGCACCGCGGCGTGGTCACCGTCACCGGCGACGACCGCCTCTCCTGGCTGCACCTGCTGCTCACCCAGCACGTCAGCGAGCTGCCGCCGCAGCACGCCACCGAGGCCCTGGTGCTCTCCCCGAACGGGCACGTCGAGCACGCCCTCTACCTGGTCGACGACGGCACCACCACCTGGGCGCACGTCGAGCCGGGCACCCAGGGCGCGCTGGTCGCGTACCTGGAGAGCATGAAGTTCTTCTACCGGGTGGAGGTCGCCGACGCGACCGCCGACTACGCCGTGGTCCACCTGCCGGCCGGCTCCACCGCCTCCGTCGAGGGCGCCGCCGCGGTGCGCGAACTCCCGTACGGACGCGATCTGTTCGTGCCGCGTGCCGACCTGGCCGAGCTCGCCGAAGGGTACGGCCCGGCGGCCGGGGTGTGGGCGTACGAGGCGCTGCGGATCGAGGACCACCGGCCCCGGCTGGGCTTCGAGACCGACCACCGCACCATCCCGCACGAGGTCGACTGGCTGCGCACCGCCGTCCACCTGCAGAAGGGCTGCTACCGGGGCCAGGAGACGGTCGCCCGGGTGCACAACCTGGGCCGCCCGCCGCGCCGGCTGGTCTTCCTGCACCTGGACGGCACCGAGGAGACCCTGCCCCCGCACGGCACCGAGGTGCGGCTGGCCACCGACCCGGACGGGCGGGCGCTGGGCTCCGTGACCTCCTCGGCCCGGCACCACGAGCTGGGGCCGATCGCGCTGGCGATCGTCAAGCGGAACGTCCCGGTGGACGCGGTGCTGCTGGCCGGGACGGTTCCGGGCACCCAGGACGTGATCGTCCCGCAGTGAACGGCGGGCCGCGGGCTGCGGCCTCAGACCTCGACGAGGACGGTGAACGGGCCGTCGTTCACCAGCGCCACCCGCATGTCGGCACCGAACCGGCCCGTCTCCACCTTGGCGCCCAGCGCGCGCAGCTGGGCGACCACCTCGTCCACCAGCGGTTCGGCGACCGGGCCGGGGGCCGCGGCGTTCCAGGTGGGCCGGCGGCCCTTGCGGGCGTCGCCGTAGAGCGTGAACTGGCTGATCACCAGTAGCGGGGCGCCGAGGTCGGAGCAACTCTGCTCGACGCCCTCGTCGTTGGCGGGAAGCAGCCGCAGTGTCCAGAGTTTGCGGGCGAGTTGGGCGGCCTTGGCGGGGGTGTCGTCGTGGGTGACGCCGACCAGGACGCACAGCCCGGGCCCCTCGATCGCGCCGACGGTCTCTCCGGCCACGGTCACCCTGGCCTCGGTCACTCGCTGCACCACTGCTCGCATGCCGCCATTGTGCCGGAGCCGCCGTACCGCCAAGGGGGTGACCCGGGCGCACATCGGGGGCGTGCGCACTGGCAGCGCACGCCGTGATGCGCGCGCCTGCGCAGGGCGGGGCGCCACTCTTGCTGCGGAAAGGGTCGGTCATATCAGCCACCTCCGTTCGCCAGGGGGCCGTTCGGGTGCACGGGCGGTGCGCGCGCGCCGGGTGGGGTGGCACGCTGGGGACGTACGAAGGGCCCGGCGCGCCTGGAGGTCCGCCGCACCGGGCCCGGGTTCGGCCGGGCGGTCGAGCCGGTAGGTCAGGCGTTCTGGCCGGGTCGCCCCGGCGAGTGGTTCCGGCCGGGGAACGGAACCCTTCGGGGACCCCGGGCGTGCCAACGGACGGGACGCGGGAGCCCGTCGGGGGACGGGCCGGACCGGCGGCAGGGACGGAGTGCCGCGAGCGGGCGGGATCGGACGACGGCAGGTGGGTTGCATGATGGACGCGAGCAGCGCGGCGGGGAACCGCTCCGGGCAGGTGGCGCAGGCCCCCGGGGCTTCCTCCTGGGCGGCCGGCCCGGACGGCGAGCCCGAGCTGGAGCGGCTGGGCCTGGACCAACTGCGGGTGCTGCGCAGGGAGACCCTGGAGCAGGAGGCCGACCTGTCCTACCTGCGGCGGCTGCTGCACGGCCGGATGGACATCCTGCGCGCCGAGCTCGACCGGCGCCCCGGTGGTGGCACCGCCCCCTCCACCCGGATGCCGGACGACGGCGGTGGCGAGCTGCTGGACCGGCTGCCCGCCATCCTGACCGACGCGCCCTCCACCGTGCGGCGCTCGGCCCGGCACGTCACCCTAGGTCCGCCGCGCACCCAGGAGTCGCAGCTGGAGGCGGACGCCCTGATGGGGGACGTGCAGCTCGCCGACCTTGCCGCGCACCCGGCCGAGGAACTGGTGGCCGCCCTGGAACGGCTGCACGCGCACGAGCGCGAGGTCTCCGGACGGCGCCAACGGCTGCTGCGGACGGCCGACGGTTGCAATGCCGAGATCACCCGCAGGTACCGTGATGGGGAAGCACGGGTCGACGACCTGCTCTCCGAGAGGCCGCTCTGACCGGGTGAGTCGTCGCGGGCGGGTGGGCCCGGCTTCCGCCCGGTCCACCCCCGCCCCCGGAAGGCTCCCGATGTCGCAGTCCGCCACCCCGCCCGTGCTCGCCGAGGTCGTCCGCTCGGGCTTCACCGAGGGCCGCCACCACGGCTCCCTGGTCCTGCTCGCCGCCGACGGTTCGGTGGAGTTCGCGCTGGGGGACCCTGACGCGCCGGTCTTCCCCCGCTCGACGGCCAAGCCGTTCCAGGCGGTGGCCACCCTGCGGGCCGGGCTGGCGATCGAGGGCGAGCTGCTGGCGCTGGCCGCCTCCAGCCACTCCGCAGAATCGTTCCACCTCGACGGGGTGCGGGCCATCCTCGGCTCCGCTGGCCTCGACGAGGCAGCCCTGCGCACCCCGGCCGACCTGCCGCTCGACGACACCGAGGCGGAACTGCTGCTCGGCGCGGGGGGTGGGCGCGCCCCGATCCTGATGGACTGCTCCGGCAAGCACGCCGGCTGGCTGGCCGCCTGCGTCGCCAACGGCTGGGACACCGGCCGCTACCTCGACCCCGACCACCCGATCCAGCGGCTGGCCCGCGAGGCCCTGGAGGAGGCCACCGGCGAGGCCCCGGCACACGCCGGGGTGGACGGCTGCGGCGCCCCGCTGCTGGCCGTCACGCTGACCGGCCTGGCCCGCGCCTACCGCGGCCTGGTGCTGGCCGCCGAGGGCACCGCCCAGCGCCGCGTCGCCGATGCGATGCGCGCCCACCCCGAGTACGTGGCCGGCACCCGCCGGGCGGACACCTGGCTGATGCGGGCCGTCCCCGGCGCGCTGTCCAAGATGGGCGCCGAGGCCGTCCAGGTCGTCGCGCTGCCGGACGGACGGGCGCTCGCCTTCAAGATCGACGACGGCGCCGAGCGGGCCCGCGGGCCGGTCCTGGCGGCCGCGCTGCGCCGGCTCGGCGTGACCGGCGCGCAGGACACCGTCGAGCGGATAGGCGCGGCCCCGCTGCTCGGCGGCGGCGTCCCGGTCGGCGAGGTGCGGGCGGCGTTCTGAGGGGTGTCCCCGGGCGCCCCCTGGCGGGCGCCGCCGGGGTGCGGGCGGACCCTCGCCGGTGCACGGTGGACCGGGGGCCGTCGCACAGCTGAGGGAGTCCGCCATGACCGACCATGTGTACCGGGTGACCGAGATCGTCGGGTCCTCGACCGAGAGCGTCGACGCCGCGATCCGCAACGGGGTGGAGCGGGCCTCCCGGACGTTGCGCAACCTCGACTGGTTCGAGGTGTCGCAGGTCAGGGGCCACCTGGAGGACGGCCGGATCAAGCACTACCAGGTGTGCATGAAGGTCGGTTTCCGGCTGGAGGACTGAACCCGGAAGTCGGCGGCCCGCCTCCGGACGCGACAGGGCCGGGGCGCGCGGAGGAATCCGCGTGCCCCGGCCCCTGGCAGTCCCGACCCGCCTCGAACCGTCCTGGCCGAGCCGGATCGGAACGACGGCTCAGTGGCCGCCCTGCTCCGCGAGGCGCTTGATCGAAGCGGTGACCTCGGCCTCGGCCTCGGCGCGGCCGACCCAGTTGGCACCCTCGACGGACTTGCCGGGCTCCAGGTCCTTGTAGACCTCGAAGAAGTGCTGGATCTCCAGGCGGTCGAACTCCGACACGTGGTGGATGTCCCGCAGGTGCTCCCAGCGCGGGTCCGTCGCCGGGACGCAGAGCAGCTTGTCGTCGCCGCCGGCCTCGTCGGTCATGTGGAACATGCCGATGGCGCGGCACTTGATCAGGCAGCCCGGGAAGGTCGGCTCGTCCAGGATGACCAGGGCGTCCAGCGGGTCGCCGTCCTCGCCGAGCGTGCCCTCGACGTAGCCGTAGTCGGCCGGGTAGCGGGTCGAGGTGAAGAGCATCCGGTCGAGCCGCAGACGGCCGGTCTCGTGGTCGACCTCGTACTTGTTACGAGAGCCCTTCGGGATCTCGATCAGGACGTCGAACTCCAACGGTTCCTCCAAGGTAGGGACTGACAGAATCCAAGTGTCTCCTACGGGGGTGAGTGCTCAGGAAAGGGGCCGGTCGGTGCGAGCTGGGGCGGGGGCGGCACGCCGTCGCAGGGGGACGGCCGCGGGACTGTTCGGAGCGGGCCTGCTGGTCGCCGGGGCCGTCCTGACCCCGAGCGGCGCGTACGCGCAGCCGTCGCCGACCCCCGGAGGCCACAGCGCGGGGCGCGGCGAGGACGACGACAGCCAGGGCGGCCAGGGTGACCAAGGCGGCCGGGGCGGCCGCAAGGGCGAGCACGGGAAGGCGAAGCCCCGTACGGGCGGGAGCCCGGGCGCCGGACCGGCCCGCCGGGCCGAACCGCCCGTCAGCCCCGCGCCGGTCGTGCTCCCGGTGCCCGCGCCGGCGGGCGCCGTGCTGGCCCCCGCGGAGAACGGGCCGGAGGCCGCCGCTCCCACCGCCCAGGGACTGCAACAGGCGCTCGCCCCCGCCCTCGCGGACAAGGGTCTGGGCACCGTGACGATCGCCGTCGCGGACGCCACCGACGGCCGGCTCCTCTACGGCTCCGGGGAGAACACCCCGGCCACCCCCGCCTCCACCACCAAGCTCGCCACCTCCGTCGCCGCGCTGTCCCTGCTCCCCGGCGACACCCGCCTCGCCACCCGGGTGGTCCGCGGCCCGAGCCCGGGCACCATCACCCTGGTCGGCGGCGGGGACCCGACGCTCACCGCGCTGCCCGCCGACCAGGTGCAGGTCGGCGGACAGCCCGTCGACGCCGACACGGCACCCGCCTCGCTGGAGGCGCTCGCCCGGCAGACCGCCGCCGCCCTCAAGGCGGCCGGCACCACCACGGTCGGGCTGGACTACGACCTGTCGATGTACACGGGCGACCCGCGGCACAAGAACCACGACGGGCAGAACATCGCGCTGGTCGTCCCGCTGATGGTGGACGAGGCCAAGGTCGACCCCAGGAGCCGGGAGGAGGCCCCGGACCGGGTCCCCGACCCGGCCGGCGCGGCCGCCGACGCCTTCGCCACGATGCTCGCCGCCCAGGGCGTCACCGTCGCGGGCAAGGCCAAGCCGGCCACCGCCCCGGCCGCCGCCGACGCCCCCGTCCTCGGCAAGGTCGAGTCGCCGACGGTGGCCCGGCTGGTGGAGCGCCTGCTGACCACCTCGGACAACCAGCTCGCCGAGGCGATCGCCCGTCAGGTCGCCCTGGCCGCCCACCAGCCGGCCGGCTTCGAGGGCGCGGCGACCGCCGTCACCCAGCAGCTCGCCGCGCTCGGGGTGCCGATGACCGGTGTGCTCCTCAACGACGGCAGCGGCCTGCACCCGGACGACGAGATCCCGCCCGCCGTGCTGGTCCGACTCCTCGCCCTGGCCGCCTCCGAGCAGCACCCCGAGCTGCGTCCGGTCCTCACCGGCCTGCCCGTCGCCGGGTTCACCGGCACCCTCGTCAAGCGCTACGGCTCCGGCTCCGGCGCCGCCGACGCGGCCGGGCTGATCCGCGCCAAGACCGGCACCCTCAGCGGCGTCAACGCCCTGGCCGGCACCGTCGTGGACGTCGACGGCCGCCTACTCCTCTTCGCCGTCATGTCCCGCACCGCCGCCCCCGCCGACACCGCCCGGGCCGCGATGGACCGCGTCGCCGCCCGCCTCACCGCCTGCGGCTGCCACTGACTCCGGTGACCCCGAGCAGCGCGGCCCGGCGCTGACGGACGTCGCCGCCGCCCGGCAGAGCGGCGGCAGCCGCTCGGGGTGGGTCAGTCGTCCCGGCGACGGCGGCCGGCGGTGTCGGCCGCGCACGACGATCGCGCTGCTCCGCGCTGTTCCGGCGCCCGGCCGAGTGCTTCCGGTCGGAGTGTTCGTCCACCTCCGCTGCCCACCCGGGCGGCACCTGCCCGATCTCCGACCTCCGACCCCCGGCGCCGCCACGGCGGCGGTCCCGCCCCGGCCGTCGCCGGTACGGCCGGGTGCGTCGGCGGAGGAGAGGGTGGCAGCCGGGTTCGGGTGGCCGTGCGGGCGGGCAGGACGGGGGAAAGGCGGTGTTTCAGCCGTCGTTCGTACCCCTGGGCCGGTGGTTCCGGCGGTGGTCGCGGATCCGGGTCCGGGTGGCCGATGTTGGCGGCCGGTGGCTGCCGTTGGTGGTGATGAGCACGTACGGTGAGGGCATGACGAGCGCGAGTGGCGGGGCTGACATGGTCGACTGGAATCTCGCGGTCGCTACCGCGACGAGGCTGGTGCGGCCGGGGCCGGAGGTGAGCCGGGCGGAGGCGGCGGCGGTGGTCGCCGAGCTGCGCCGGCACGCCCTGGAGGCGGAGGAGCACGTGCGGGCGTTCACCGGGATGCGGTCGAGCAGCCTGGCCGCGGCCGCCGCGACCCCCGTGCTGGTGGTGGACCGCCCGGGCTGGGTGCGGGCGAACGTGGCGGGCTTCCGGACGGTCGTCCAGCCGCTGGTGGAGAAGCTGCAGGCGCGCCGGGCGAACAGCGCGGCGGCGGGCGTGTTCGGCGCGGTGGGGGAGAAGGCCACCGGCATCGAGGTCGGGGCGCTGCTGGCGTTCCTGTCGACCAAGGTGCTGGGCCAGTACGAGACCTTCGCGCCGGCCGAGCCCTCGCTGGAGACCCCGGACAGCCCGGCGGCGCTGTTCGACAAGCCGCGGCTGGGCCCGGAGGGCCCCGGCCCGGGCCGGCTGCTGCTGGTGGCGCCGAACATCGTGCACGTCGAGCGCGAGCTGGACGTGGACCCGTCCGACTTCCGGCTCTGGGTCTGTCTGCACGAGGAGACGCACCGGACGCAGTTCACGGCGGTGCCCTGGCTGCGCGACCACATCCAGTCCGAGGTGCAGGCCTTCCTGGCCGAGACGGACGTCGACCCGGGCGCCCTGCTGGAGCGGCTGCGGGACGCGGCGGGTTCGTTCGGCGGCGCCCTGCCCGGGGCGGGTGGCCGGGAGGGCCGGGAGGGCGCCTCGGCGAGCCTGCTGGAGATCGTCCAGTCGCCCGCGCAGCGGGAGATCCTGGGCCGGCTGACGGCGGTGATGTCGCTGCTGGAGGGCCACGCGGACGTGGTGATGGACGGGGTCGGCCCGGCGGTGGTGCCGACGGTCGCGGAGATCCGGGAGAAGTTCCAGCAGCGCCGCGACCGGGGGGCGAACCGGCTGGACCTGATGCTGCGCCGGCTGCTGGGCATGGACGCCAAGCTGCGGCAGTACCAGGACGGCGCGGTGTTCGTCCGCGCGGTGGTGGAGCAGGTGGGCATGGAGGGGTTCAACCGGGTGTGGACGTCCCCGAACACCCTGCCGACCAAGGACGAGATCCACGACCCGGCGGCCTGGGTCGCCCGGGTCGCCCGCTGAGGAAGCCGACAAGCCGAGACCGCCGTTGGTCGGTGGTGGTCAAACCCGCTCGTACGAGTGGTCCAATCAGGCAGGTGGTGGGTGAAGATACGTTTCTCCATTCACCCGAACGTGGGACGGTGGTCGTACCGATGGCGCGGGTGGCGTAGCGGGTCGCTGCTTTCTGCCACCATCTGTGAGCGCCCGGTAACGCGGCGCTCATGTCGGCGCGCGGCCCCGGCCGCGCCCGCCGCAGTCCTGTCCCCTCCGCCGAGGAGTCGTCCGCCGTGGGCCCTCACCCCGCCGTAGCCGCGATACGCCTGGCCGTTCGCCGTACCCTCACCGACCTCGCCGCCGAGGCCGGTACCACCTTCACCGTCCCCGTGCGCGAGCCGCGCGAGCGCCCCGCCGGGGCGCCCCTGGTCGGTGCCGCCGTCGGCACCACCCTGATCGGAAACGCCGCCCGCCACCCCTCCGGGCTGCCCCGCACCCCGGCCGCCCCCGGTTCGCCGCTGGTGCTGGTCGCGGTCAGCGGCGGCGCGGACTCGATGGCACTGGCCATCGCCGCCGCCTTCGAGGCCCCCAAGATCGGCCTGCGGGTCGGTGCCGTCACCATCGACCACGGCCTGCAGCCCGGCTCCGCCGACCGCGCCGCCCAGGTGGCCGAGCGGCTGCGTTCGCTGGGCCTGGACCCGGTCGAGGCGATCCCGGTGCGGGTCGGCCGCGACGGCGGCCCGGAGGCCGCCGCGCGCGATGCCCGTTACGCCGCCCTCGACGAGGCGGCCGAGCGCCACGGCGCGATCGCGGTGCTGCTCGGCCACACCCGGGACGACCAGGCCGAGACCGTCCTGCTGGGCCTCGCCCGGGGTTCGGGCGCCCGCTCGCTGGCCGGCATGCCGGCCCAGAAGGGCCGCTACCGCCGTCCGCTGCTGGAGCTGGACCGGGCGGCCACCCGGCAGGCCTGCTCCGCCCAGGCGATCCCGGTCTGGGACGACCCGCACAACTGTGATCCCGCCTACACCCGCTCGCGGGTCCGCCACGAGGTGCTGCCGGTGCTGGAGAAGCACCTGGGCGGCGGCGTGGTGGAGGCCCTGGCCCGCACCGCCCGGCTGTTCCGCGACGACGCCGACGCCCTCGACCAGTGGGCCGCCCTGGCCGAACGCGACCTCCGGACGGGCGAAGGGACCCTGGACGCCGTGAAGCTGGCCGAGCTGCCGTCCGCCGTGCGGCGGCGGGTGCTGCGCCGGGCCGCGCTGCGCGCGGGCTGCCCGGCCGGGGACCTGTTCGCCCGGCACCTGGAGACGGTGGACCTGCTGGTCACCGGATGGCGGGGTCAGGGGCCGCTGCACCTACCCGGGGGAGTCGAGGCCACCCGCCGGTGTGGCACGCTGGTCTTTCGGCGGCAGGGCGACTGAGGGCGAGGCATGTCCAGGGGGAGCCGGCCGCCGGCCACACAGACCCCGAACGTTTGAGGACGTATCCCCGGTGGACCAGAACGACATGGGCGCTGACCTCGCGAAGGTGCTCATCAGCAAGGACGAGATCGACGCCAAACTCCTGGAGCTGGCCGAGCGGATCGACCGGGACTACGCAGGCAAGGACCTGCTGATCGTCGGCGTCCTCAAGGGGGCCGTGATGGTCATGGCCGACCTCGCCCGCGCCCTGCACTCGCAGGTCACCATGGACTGGATGGCGGTCTCCTCGTACGGCATGGGCACCAAGTCCTCGGGCGTGGTGCGCATCCTGAAGGACCTGGACACCGACATCGCGGGCCGCGACGTCCTGATCGTCGAGGACATCATCGACTCCGGTCTGACGCTGTCCTGGCTGCTGGGCAACCTGGGTTCGCGCGGCCCGGCCTCGCTCGAGGTCTGCACCCTGCTGCGCAAGCCGGACGCCGCCAAGGTCGAGATCGACGTGAAGTACGTCGGTTTCGACATTCCGAACGAGTTCGTGGTCGGCTACGGGCTGGACTACGCGGAGAAGCTGCGTAACCTCCCCTTCATCGGGACCCTCGCCCCGCACGTCTACGGCGGCTGAGGCCCCGTTCGGACTACGGGCGGGAACAGTAGGTGGTTCCCGCCCGTTGGACCGGGGGGACAAAGAACGACAGCCGTGTCGCCGTGCTCCCGCCATGGGCGGGTCCGACTGCGGTACGGTCCAATAAACCGCTCTTCACATGAGCACCGACCGGATGCGCCGGGGCCCCCGCCCCGCAGCGCCGTTGAGTGGCAGGAGGGACGGGGCGGCAACGCCCCGCATGGATGGACGTCAAGCGATACTTCCGTGCGCCGATCATGTGGATCGTGCTGGCCGTCCTCGCCGTCATCGTACTGATGCAGGTCGTTTCGGACTCGAACGGCTACAAGACGGTGGACACCGGTCAGGTCGTCGCAGCGATCGACGCGCACAACGTCAAGTCGGCGCAGATCACCACCGGTGACTCGAACACGATCAAGATCCAGCTGAAGGACGGCGCCACGCTGTCCGCGGCCGGTACGGGCAAGGCCCCGTCCGGCACCAAGTTCCAGGCCTCGTACATCGGCGACCAGGGTGTCGCGATCGCCGACAAGCTCCAGGCCCAGATCAACGACAAGGACTCCAACACACTCGCCGAGGGCTACACCGTCAGCCCGGAGAAGCAGAGCACCTTCGTCAGCCTGCTGCTGTCGATGCTGCCGATCGTGATCATCGTCCTGGTCTTCCTGTTCCTGATGAACCAGATGCAGGGCGGCGGCTCGCGCGTCATGCAGTTCGGCAAGTCCAAGGCCAAGCTGCTCACCAAGGACACCCCGAAGACCACTTTCTCCGACGTCGCGGGCGCCGACGAGGCGGTCGAGGAGCTCCACGAGATCAAGGAGTTCCTCCAGGAGCCGGCCAAGTTCCAGGCCGTCGGCGCCAAGATCCCCAAGGGTGTGCTGCTCTACGGCCCGCCCGGTACCGGCAAGACCCTGCTGGCGCGTGCCGTCGCGGGCGAGGCCGGGGTGCCGTTCTACTCGATCTCCGGCTCGGACTTCGTCGAGATGTTCGTCGGTGTCGGTGCCAGCCGTGTCCGCGACCTGTTCGAGCAGGCCAAGGCGAACGCCCCGGCGATCGTCTTCGTCGACGAGATCGACGCCGTCGGCCGGCACCGCGGCGCGGGCCTCGGCGGCGGCCACGACGAGCGCGAGCAGACCCTCAACCAGCTGCTGGTCGAGATGGACGGCTTCGACGTCAAGGGCGGCGTGATCCTGATCGCGGCGACCAACCGCCCCGACATCCTGGACCCGGCGCTGCTGCGCCCGGGCCGCTTCGACCGCCAGATCGCGGTGGAGCGCCCCGACCTCCAGGGCCGCCTGGACATCCTCAAGGTGCACCAGAAGGGCAAGCCGATCGCGCCCGACGTCGACCTGTCGGCCGTCGCCAAGCGCACCCCCGGCTTCACCGGCGCCGACCTCTCGAACGTGCTCAACGAGGCCGCGCTGCTGACCGCCCGCGGGGACAAGAAGCTGATCGACAACGGCACCCTGGACGAGGCGATCGACCGCGTCGTGGCAGGTCCGCAGAAGCGCACGCGGATCATGTCCGACAAGGAGAAGAAGATCACCGCGTACCACGAGGGCGGTCACGCCCTGGTCGCGGCGGCCTGTCAGTACAGCGACCCGGTCCACAAGATCACCATCCTGTCCCGCGGTCGGGCCCTCGGCTACACCATGGTGCTGCCGGACGAGGACAAGTACTCCACCACCCGCAACGAGATGCTCGACCAGCTGGCCTACATGCTGGGCGGGCGCGCGGCGGAGGAGCTGGTCTTCCACGACCCGACCACCGGCGCCTCGAACGACATCGAGAAGGCCACCGCCACGGCGCGGGCCATGGTCACCCAGTACGGCATGACCGAGCGCCTGGGTGCGATCAAGTTCGGCAGCGACAACTCGGAGCCGTTCCTGGGCCGCGAGATGGGTCACCAGCGCGACTACTCGGAAGAGGTCGCCGCGCTGGTCGACGAGGAGGTCAAGAAGCTCATCGAGAGCGCGCACAACGAGGCCTGGGAGATCCTGGTCGAGAACCGCGACGTGCTCGACAACCTGGTTCTGGAACTCCTGGAGAAGGAGACCCTGAACAAGGAGCAGATCGCCGAGATCTTCGCCCCCGTGGTCAAGCGCCCGGCCCGGCCGGCGTGGACGGGTTCGACCCGCCGCACGCCGTCCACCCGGCCGCCGGTGCAGTCGCCGAAGGAGCTGGCGCTCACCAACGGCGCCGCAGCGACCGACACCGCTCCGGTGGACATCGTGAAGCTCCCGCCGCTGCCGGCCGCCGAGCCGCCGACCGAGAGCTGATCACCGGGAGCCGGGCCCGGCTCCCTAGGGAATGGATGCCGCGTCACCAGGGTTTGTACCCTGGAGGCGCGGCATCCGTGCTGTTCAGCCAGAGTCTTTCCACATCTAAGCGAGGCCCGCATGATCGACCCGGTGACGCTCGACGGTCCGCCTGCCGTCGGGATCTTCGACCAGAAGCGGGCCGAGAACGCCATCCGTGAACTACTGCTCGCCGTGGGGGAGGACCCGGATCGCGAGGGCCTGCTGGAGACGCCGGCCCGGGTGGCGCGGGCCTACAAGGAGATATTCGCGGGCCTCTGGCAGGAGCCCGAGGACGTCCTGACCACCACCTTCGACCTCGGCCACGACGAGATGGTGCTGGTCAAGGACATCGAGCTGACCTCGGTCTGCGAGCACCACCTGGTGCCGTTCCGCGGAGTGGCGCACGTCGGGTACATCCCGTCCCCCAGCGGCAAGATCACCGGTCTGTCCAAGCTGGCCCGGCTGGTCGACGTCTACGCCCGCCGCCCGCAGGTGCAGGAGCGGCTGACCAGCCAGGTGGCCGACGCCCTGATGCGGATCCTGGAGCCGCGCGGGGCGATCGTCGTGGTCGAGTGCGAGCACATGTGCATGTCGATGCGGGGCATCCGCAAGCCCGGTGCCAAGACCATCACCTCCTGCGTGCGCGGCCAGCTGCGCGACCCGGCGACCCGGGCCGAGGCGATGAGCCTCATCATCGGCCGGTAGCCCGCGCGGGTCGCCGGGTGCGGCGGCTCAGAGCACCTCGTGCTCCGCGTGCGGCGGCGCCGGGGTGCCCAGCGCGTTCCGGCGCTCGGGCATCCGCAGGGTGACCATCCGGCGCCAGCCGAAGGCGCGGTCGTACAGGTACAGCGCGTGCACCCCGAGGGTGACCACGGCGAGCTGCCAGCGCGGCCAGCGCAGGATCCGCGCCATCCGGGCGGTGACCGCGAGCCCGACGTCCCGGTGGGTGCGGATCTCGCCGCGGGCGGCGGCCTCCAGGGTGTGCCGGATGTACGGGCCGTGGCCCTCGGCCGCCAGCCGCAGCAGCTCCTCGTGGCAGTAGGCGAGGTGGTTGTCCTCGTCGGCGGCGATCATCCGCATCGCCCGGCCGAGGTCGGGGTTGTCCTCGTACGCCTTGACCAGCTGGCGCATCTGCTCGGCGGCGCGCTGCTCGGTGACCCGGCTGTGCGCGAGGTAGACGATGATCTCCCGGTCGGTCAGCGGGACGTCGCTGTGGAGCCGCTCGTGGGAGAGGCCGACGCCCTGGCGCTCCAGCAGCATGCAGTAGTCGGCCTCCTCCGGGACGGGCACCTTGGGCAGGCCGCGCTTGTTGAGCAGCTGGGTGAAGATCCGGCCGTGCTTGCGTTCGTCGGCGCCGTGCCGGGCGACCTTCGGCGCGAGGACCGGGTCCCGGGTGAGCGCGGTGATCCGCTCGTTCTCCCAGCCGCCCTGGTCCTCGCCGCCGGCCGCGATGCTGCAGAACAGTTGGTACGCCTGGTCGTTCCGGTAGATGTCGTTGAAGAGCGAGCGGGTGCTCAGCACGGCGCCTCCTGCGCGCATCCGGGGCGGCGCCCGGCGGGTGTCCGACGGACGGTCGCGATACGTTCCCCCGAACCGCCGGACGGCCGGGCCGACCGGCGGGTAATCACCCGCCCGCCTCAGCCGAGGTGGGTGCCCAGCCATTCGAGCGAGGCGGGCAGCTCCCGGGTCCAGCTGTCGAAGTTGTGGCCGCCGTCGTCCAGGTAGAGCGACTCGACCTTGAACTGGGGGTTGGCGGCGGCCACCTGGGTGGCCTGGTCGACGAACTGGGCGGTCTGCGGGTAGTCGCCCTCCTTGCGGGTGGAGACCACCAGCAGGTTGAGCGACGGCACCGGGAGGTTCTGCAGCCGCCAGCCGAGGTCGTGCTGCTGGGTCAGGGCCTTGTCGCCGTTGAAGAGGTCGCCGCCGGTGTAGTTGTCCTGGCGCACGGTGAAGTCGCCGTGCAGCCCGGCCGCGCTGCCGAAGACGTTCGGGAAGCGCATCGCCAGCCGCATCGCGCAGCTGCCGCCGGTGGAGTAGCCGAAGGTCGCCCAGGAACCGGCCGAGCGACCGACCCGGTAGGTGCTGCGGACGGCCTCGGGCACGTCCTTGACGAACCAGGTCTCGGTCCGCGGCCCGCCGGGGACGTCCACGCACTCGGTGTCCCGGGACGGGACCACCGCCGGGCGGGCCATCACCAGGACGGTCGGCGGCATCTTGCCGGAGCGCTGCAGCTCGATCGCGGTCTGGGCGAAGGGCAGCTCGTGCAGCAGGTTCAGGGAGGTGCCCGGGTAGCCGGCGATGCCCAGCAGGACGGGGAAGCGGACCAGGGCGAACTTCGGGTCGAAGTACTCGGGCGGCAGGTAGACGAACATCTGGTCGGAGAAGCCGGTCTCCTTGCCGTTGACCCGCACCGACTCGACCTTGCCGACCTCCTCGGGCGGGCCCTTCGGCAGGTTGGTGACGGTCTCCAGCCCGCCCTCGGTGGTCGGCTGGATCAGCTCGTCGGAGACCGGGGTGCCGCCCTTGTGGTTGTCGTTGCCGGCCAGCGCGAGCTTGGCGCCGCCGGAGCTGAGCAGGTCGTCCCAGGAGGTGTAGAAGCCGAAGGAGTTGTTCACGGACAGCGCCAGCACCGCGAGGATCGAGACCTGAACGACGGTCAGCAGGCCGATCCGGCCGAGCACCGGAAGCGGGCGCTGCTTGGCCAGCCGGGGCCAGATCCACAGGGTGGTGACAAGGGCCGCAGCACCGAGTGCGAGCAGCGAGTTCACCAGCGCGTCGCTGGTCAGTTCCATGCCGTCGGCCTTCCGGTGGGACACTGGCGGAGCAGGCTTCATCGTCTGGCGGGCCATCAGGCCGGGCTACCGCTGCTAGGCCGACCGGGCGCCCGGACGGGCCGGGAGGGCGGCGGAGGCCGGGGGCAACCGGCACCCTAGAATGCGGCGTCCACCGTACGTAACGCGTATCGGAGGGCCCCGACCCGCCACGCGGCGGCGGGCGTCGGCTCCCACCCCCGGCTCAACCGCAGCGCATTCAGGGCCCCGGTTTACCTACCGTTTCCCGATCCTTGGTATGCGCATGGCCTGATGAAGGAATAGGCATGAAGGTCCATCACACGTGCTCCCCCGGAGTGACCGGACACCGCCCCGCAGCCTCTACCCTGAGCTTCCATGAGCGTTCCCGTGTCCGTTGAGCCGAGCCCCGAGCAGCCGCCGCGCCGTCGGCGGGGTCTGCAGACGCTGCGCAACCAGGCGGCCGCCGTCCCGAGGGCCTGGCTCCCGGGAGCGGTCGGCTACGCCTGCCTGCTGATCGGGCTGGTGGACATCGCCAGCGCGGTGTTCCCCAAGCTCCGGCACACCAAGATGCACACCTTCGCCGGGCAGCTGCCGGGCGGCACCACCAGCCTGGCCGCGGTCGGCACGCTGATGGTCGGCATCCTGCTGGTGCCGCTGGCGCACGCGCTGCGCCGGCGCAAGCGGCGGGCCTGGCGGGTGGTCTGCGTGCTGCTGCCGGTCGGCGCGGCGCTGCACATCGTGCGCTGGCACCAGGTCGGCCCGGCGGTCGTGTCGCTGGCGGTCTGGCTCGTGATGCTCCTGCACCAGCGCGAGTTCTACGCCAAGGCCGACCCGCGCACCCGCTGGCGCGCGGTGGTCAACCTGGTCGTCATGGGCGCCCTGAGCGTGCTGCTCGGCCTGCTGATCGTGAGCACCCGGACCAAGTACGAGTTCGGCCACCCCGGCTTCACCGAGCGCCTGGTGCACGTCGGGTACGGGCTCTTCGGCTTCGAGGGCCCGATCCGCTACACCAACGAGCGGATGTCCGACCTGGTCGCCTACCTGCTGGGCGGGCTGGGCCTGCTGACCGCCTTCACCACCGCCTACCTGGCGCTGCGCCCCGGAAAGCCGAAGCCGGAGCTCAGCGCCGAGGACGAGGAGAAGGTCCGCGAGCTGCTCAAGCGCCACGGCGAGCGCGACTCGCTCGGCTACTTCGCGCTGCGCCGAGACAAGAGCGTGCTGTTCTCGCCCACCGGCAAGGCCGCGATCTCCTACCGGGTGGTCTCCGGCGTGATGCTCGCCTCCGGGGACCCGGTCGGCGACGTCGAGGCCTGGCCGGGCGCGATCAAGGTGTTCATGGCCGAGGCCCGCGAGCACGCCTGGGTGCCGGCCGTGATGGGCTGCAGCGAGGTCGGCGGCGAGGTCTGGACCCGTGAGGCGGGCCTGGACGCGCTGGAGCTGGGCGACGAGGCGATCGTCGACACCTCGACCTTCTCGCTGGCCGGCCGCGCCATGCGCAACGTCCGCCAGATGGTCAAGCGGATCGAGCGCAACGGCTACTCCTGCAAGGTGCGCCGGGTCTCCGAGCTCACTGCGGAGGAGAAGTACCGGATCGCCGACGCCGCCGCCCGCTGGCGCGGCACCGACACCGAGCGCGGGTTCTCGATGGCCCTCGGCCGCTTCGGCGACCCGCTGGACGACGACTGCGTGGTGGTCACCGCGCACAAGGAGCCGGAGGAGGGCGAGAGCGGTGACGACCTGAAGGCCGTGCTGCACTTCGTGCCCTGGGGGCCGGACGGCATCTCGCTGGAGCTGATGCGCCGCGACCGCGCCGCCGACCCGGGCCTGAACGAGCTGCTGATCGTCGCCGCCCTGCAGGCCGTGCCCGCCATGGGCGTGCGCCGGGTGTCGCTCAACTTCGCGATGTTCCGCTCGGCGCTGGCCCGCGGCGAGCGGATCGGCGCCGGCCCGGTGCTGCGCGCCTGGCGCGGACTGCTGGTCTTCCTGTCCCGCTGGTTCCAGATCGAGTCGCTGTACAAGTTCAACGCCAAGTTCCAGCCGGAGTGGGAGCCGCGCTTCCTGGTCTTCCCGAACACCCGGGACCTGCCGCGGATCGGCTTCGCCGCGATGCAGGCGGAGGCCTTCATCACCCTGGGCATGCCGCGCTTCGGCCGCAAGCGCCAGCGTGAGGGCCTGATGCCCGTCCCGTCGGGCCGTGAGGTCACCGAGGCCGCCTGAGGCCGCTCGACACCGTCCGGGGCCCCCGCCGAGAACGCTCGGCCGGGGCCCCGTTCGATAATGGGGAACATGAGCGATACGCCGTCCTTCCCGTTTCCGGCCGGTCTGCCGCGGCTCGGCCGCTGCGCCGTGATGGGCGTGGTCAACGTCACGCCCGACTCCTTCTCGGACGGCGGGCTCTGGTTCGATCCCGCCAAGGCGATCGCGCACGGACTCGCGCTGCGCGCCCGCGGCGCGGACCTGGTGGACGTCGGCGGCGAGTCCACCCGGCCCGGCTCGCAGCGGGTGCCCGAGGAGGAGGAGCTGCGCCGGGTGCTGCCGGTGGTGCGCGAGCTCTCCGCCGCCGGCGTGGTGGTGTCCGTCGACACCATGCGGGCCTCGGTCGCCGAGCGGGCCGTCGAGGCCGGCGCGGCGATCGTCAACGACGTCTCCGGCGGGCTCGCCGACCCGGCGATGGGCCGGGTGGTCGCCGAGACCGGCGCGCCCTTCGTGGTGATGCACTGGCGCGGGCAGTCCGCCGACATGGACCGGCTCGCCGTCTACGACGACGTGGTGGCGGACGTGGTCGCCGAGCTGACCGGGCGGATGGACGCGCTGCTGGCCGCCGGGGTCAAGGAGGACCAGCTGATCCTCGACCCGGGGCTCGGCTTCGCCAAGACCGCCGAGCACAACTGGGCGCTGCTCGGCCGGCTGGAGGCACTCACCGCGCTCGGCCGTCCCGTGCTCGTCGCCGCTTCGCGCAAGCGGTTCCTGGGTACGCTGCTGGCCGACCCGGAAACCGGGGAGCTGCGCCCGGCCCGTGAGCGGGACGACGCGACCGCCGCGGTCTCGGTGCTGTCCGCCCAGGCCGGAGCCTGGGCGGTGCGGGTGCACGACGTGTCGGGTACGGCGGACGCCGTCCGCGTGGTCGCGGCCTGGCAGCGCGGCGCGGCTGGGGTGAGGGAGGGTCTGTGACAGGTGACGGCAGGTTGAGCGGCGGTACGGCCGGAAAGGCCCACGAGGTGGACCTGGAGGCGGTGCTCGCGGCGAACCGGGCGTTCTACGAGGCGCTGGAGCGGGGGGACGTCGAGGCGGTCGAGAACGCCTGGCTGGGGCCGGAGCACGCCGACGACAAGGGCGGCGTGGTGTGCGTGCACCCCGGCTGGCCGGTGTTGCGCGGGCGGGCGCAGGTGACCCGCTCGTACATGTTGATCATGATGAACACGGAGTACATCCAGTTCTTCCTGACCGATGTCGAGGCCGAGGTCCACGGCGATGTGGCCCTTGTCACGTGCACCGAGAACATCCTCTCCGGCGGTGAGGCGGAGGAGGAGGGCGAACTCGGTCCGCTGGTCGGCGGAAAGGTCGTCTCCAGCAATCTGTTCCGCCGTACCCCGGCCGGGTGGAAACTCTGGTCGCACCACGGTTCACCCGTTCTGACCAGCGGCGACGAGGACGACGAGGAATGACGACGGCGGTCGCGCGATAGCGGCGCCGGACCGTCGCCGGGGAATTCCCGAGTGGGTGCCCGACGTTCACGTCAATCGCCGGATCGGTGCGCGTGGCGACGGTTCGTGCCGGGTAGGACGGTCAGGCGTTGTCCGCGCTCGCGGGTAGATTCGAAACGGAGTGGCGGGCGTGCTGCCCGCCTTCGCCCTGCCCGTCCGTGCCTTTCCCGGGCGGGGCCCGTCCGACTGGGAGCAGTGATTCGTTTGCTGGACCGCGTCACCCTGCGGGGGCTGCGTGCCCGGGGCCACCACGGCGTCTTCGAGCGCGAGCGCGTCGAGGGCCAGACCTTCGTGGTCGACCTCGTGCTGTACCTGGACACCCGCCCCGCCGCGTCCGGAGACGACCTCACCCGCACCGCGCACTACGGCATCGTGGCCGAGGAGGTCACCGCGATCATCGCCGGGGAGCCGGTCGACCTGATCGAGACGCTGGCCCAGCGCATCGCCGACCAGTGCCTGAAGCACGACGCGGTCGAGGAGGTCGAGGTCACCGTGCACAAGCCGGACGCCCCGATCACCGTGCCGTTCGACGACGTGACCGTGACCATCCACCGGGGCCGCGCATGACCCCCACCGCGCGCCCGGTTTCCGATGCAGAGGGATTTCTTCGATGAACAGCAGTGACCCGATCGCCGAGCCGAACGCGTTCGACCTGGAGAGCCGGGTGGACTCCGCCGACACCACGCTGCACAGCCAGCGCTGCGCGGTGATCGCACTCGGCAGCAATCTGGGCAACCGGCTGGACACCCTCCAGGGTGCCGTCGATGCGCTCGCCGACACCCCCGGGCTGAAGATCAAGGCCGTCTCGGCGGTCTACGAGACCGAGGCCGTCGGCGGTCCGGAGGAGCAGCCCAACTACTACAACGCGGTCGTCGTGCTGCGCACATCGCTGCCGCCGCGGGACCTGCTGGAGCGCGGCAACGCGATCGAGGACGCCTTCGGGCGGGTCCGCGAGGTCCGCTGGGGCCCGCGCACCCTGGACGTCGACATCCTGGCGTACGAGGGCGTGGTCAGTGACGACCCGCAGCTGGTGCTGCCGCATCCGCGGTCGCACGAGCGGGTCTTCGTGCTCGCCCCGTGGCTGGACGCCCAGCCCGAGGCCGAGGTGCCCGGGCACGGGCAGGTCGCCGCTCTGCTGGAGGCCCTCGGCGGTCCGGAGGCGCAGGGCGTGAGGCGGCGCAAGGACATCCGGCTGACGCTGCCGGAGTAGCCCCGGCGCCGGCCCGCCGCCGGTCGGCCGGGCGGGCCGGGGAACTCGGCCAGGGGGCCCGGCCGTACGAGTAGACGTCCGTCCGGCCGGGCCCGGTACGGTGGCCTGACGCCGTCGCGCCGGACCTCCGGCCGGTCGGCCGGCTCTGGTACCCCGGGAAGGACCTGCTCCGAGTGAAGCTGCTTCGCCTCCGCCTGTTGATCGGCATCACCGCCGCGACGACGGCGCTGTCCTGGGCCGGCTCCAAGCTGTGGGCCTCCCTGGACACGCTGCCGGCCGTGCCCGCCGCGGCGCCGGTGGTGCTGGCGGCGGTGGCGGTGATCCTGCTGGCGACCACGATCTCGCTGCGGTCCCGGCTGAAGGCCGTGCGCGAGCGGCAGCCCGGCGCGAAGCCGGTCGACCCGCTGCTGGCGGCCCGCGCGGTGGTGCTGGGGCAGGCCAGCGCGCTGGTCTCCTCGGTGGTCACCGGGATCTACGCGGGGGCCGGGATCTACCTGCTCGGCGAGCTGGACGTGGCGGCCCGCAAGGACCAGGCCGTCACCGCCGGACTCGCCGTGCTGGCGGGGGCCGCGGTGATCGCGGCGGCGCTCTGGCTCCAGCACGTGTGCAAGCTGCCGGAGAACCACGACGACCCGAGCGGGCCGGCGGCCTCGCACCGCTGAGGCGTTCGCGGGCCGGCGGCGGGCGTCGGCCGGGCGGCTCCCCTTTCGTGATCTTGAGTGAGAAGCCGGGCACGGGCGGTAAAAACGGCACCCTGTCAAGGGCGGAAGAGGACCCTGGGCTGACACGGCCCCAATTCGCACGCTAGTTTCTTGGCATGTCTCGCGGACGCCACCGTCATTCCTCCGTCCTCGGCCGGATCGTTCCACCCACTGCCGCCGGCGTACTGCTGGTCGCCGCACTGGCCGCTCTGCTTTTCAGTCAGGACACCGTCCTGGTGCGCTCGGTGGGCATCGCGGCGCTGATCGCGGTGCTCGGATTCGCCCTGCTGCTGCGCCAACGGGACAAGGCCGCCCGGGCGGCCGCCGAACTGTCCGCCGCACAACGGCTGCGGGCCGAGGAGCGCTTCGAGGAGCAGCTGGCCGAGGCCGAGTATGCGGCCGAGGTCGCCGAAGAGCGGGCCACCCGGTTCGGTCGGCGGCTGACGGCGGAGAAGTCCCGGCTGGCGAAGGCCGAGACCGAGATCGCCCGGCTGCTGCGGGAGCGGGCCGTGACCGTGGCCGAGCAGGCGCTCAAGGAGGCCGAGGCGGCCCAGCGGGCGCTCGCCGCGAGCCGCCCCAAGTACTCGGCCAGCCCGGCCGCGTTCGTCCGGGCGGCCTCGGTGCTGCGGCTGCTGGAGCGGCGGGCGGCGGAGCAGGAGGTGCGGCGGGCGCGCACGGCGGGCTCGGAGGTCGCACTGCGGTCGTCCGCGACGGTGTCGAAGATCGGCACGGGCGCTGCGGCGGCGACGGCTCCGGCGGCTTCGCCGAATTCGGCCTCCAAGGCGGTGTCCGTGCCCGCGCCGGTCGTGCCCTCGGTGCCGACTCCGGCGCAGGCTCCGGCGGTCCAGGACCTGGCGGCGCAGGCTTCGGCGGGCCGGGCTTCGGGGCAGCCGGCGCCGGTGCGGCCCACTCCGCTGCGCCCGGCGCTGACCGCGACGGTCGGACAGCTCGGTGGCACCCCGGGCGTCCCGGCCGTGGCACCGGCCCCGGTCGAGCGGCAGCGGCCGCGTCCGGCGCAGTCCGGGCAGGCGCGCGGACAGGGCTTCAGCTTCTTCGGCCGCGGCCCCGGCGCGGCGGTACGGGCGGCCGCTCCGGCGCCGGCGGTGGGCAGCATCGCCGAACTGGGGGACCGTACGGACCTGGCGGACGTGGTGGGCGACGAGGCGGTCGCCGCCAAGGCGAAGGCCGAAGCCCAGGAGGCCCAGGAGGCTCAGGAGGCGCGGCCGGCGCGGGCCGCCCAGGCCGCGCCCGCGGCCGGTGGGCCGGAGCGGGGCGAGCCGACCGTGGTGGACCTGACGCCGGAGGACGAGACCGAGCTGATCGAGCTACCGCACCTGCGCGCCTCGCGCTGAGCAAGGACGGAAAAGCCCGCGGGGGGGGGGGGGGGGGGGGGGGGGGGGTGGGGGGGGGGGGGGGTGGGGGGGGGGGGGGGGGGGGGGGGGGGGGGGGGTACG
>NZ_JBVHXY010000005.1:59346-101760 GCF_055569215.1 Kitasatospora sp. NPDC029312
CCCGACAAGAAGAAAAAAAAAAACACCCCGGACGGAGGAGCATACCTCCCCCCCCCCCCCCCCCCCCCGGGCTTCGAGCGGTCGGCCGGACCGCCCGGGGGTGTCAGATCTGGACCCCGAAGTCCTGGGCGATGCCGGCCAGGCCGGAGGCGTAGCCCTGGCCGACGGCGCGGAACTTCCACTCGGTGCCGTTGCGGTAGAGCTCGCCGAAGATCATCGCGGTCTCGGTGGCGGCGTCCTCGGAGAGGTCGTAGCGGGCGATCTCGGCGCCGCCGGTGGCGTTGACCACGCGGATGTAGGCGTTGCGGACCTGGCCGAAGTTCTGGCCGCGGGCGACGCCGTCGTAGATGGTGACCGGGAAGGTGATCTTGACGGCCTCGGCGGGCAGGCCGGCCAGGTTGACGTTGATCGACTCGTCGTCGCCGGCGCCCTCGCCGGTGCGGTTGTCACCGGTGTGCACGACGGTGGCGTCCGGGGTGCTGGTGTTGTTGAAGAACACGAAGTGCGCGTTGGACAGCACCTTGCCGTCCGCGTTCAGGACGATCGCGCTGGCGTCCAGGTCGAATTCGGCGCCGGTCGTGGTGCGGACGTCCCAGCCCAGGCCGACGCTCACCGCGGACAGGCCGGGGGCCTCCTTGGTCAGCGAGACGTTGCCACCCTTGGAGAGGCTCACTGGCATGGCGATTGCAGTCCCTTCGTTCGCTTTTCCCGGGACAACGCAGACCTCGGGGGGCTTGGTTCCACGGGGCCCGTGAATTCTTCGCGCCTGGCGAACGCGGGTAGCGTCAAGTCGGGGCAAAGCAGGGGTAAAGCAACGGCTGGGTCGGGTGGTATCGGCGGCGGATCAAATCCGGGGGAACCGGCCCTGCAGCGTCCAGATGGTCGGATTGTCGGCCAGGTCGGGGTGCATGTCGAACAGATCGGCGAGGGTGTCCTGGAGGAAGTCCCGGGCCTCCCGGCGCAGCTCGCTGTGGCGCACCACGGCGGGCGGCTCGTCCCGTAGCCAGGTGGCGGTGATCTCCACCCAGTTGAAGCGGCGGGCGAAGCGCAGCAGCTCGGTGTTCTGGGTGAAGTCGAGGTCGGCGGTCTGCACCCGGGCGGCGCGGGAGCCGTCCGGGTCGCGGTCGAGCTGCTCGACGATGTCGCACAGCGCCCAGGCGAAGTCGAGTACGGGCACCCAGCCCCAGCGGGTGGAGAGCTCGGCGCCCTCGGCGTCCAGGTAGACGTCGCCGCAGAACAGGTCGTACCGCAGGGCGCGCACGGGCGCGGTGCGGTAGTCGGTCTGCGGGGGGTCGGGGAAGCGGTTGGAGAGGGAGTAGCCGAGCTCGATCACGTAGGCCATTGTCAGGGCTCGGAGCGCGTGCGGATAACCGGGTGACCGGGCTGGGCCGGCGCGGGATGATGGACGCATGCCCGAGCCCATCCGCGTACGGGGGTCGGTGGTCGTCCCCGACGCCGAGCTCGTCTGGCGCTTCTCGCGTTCCTCCGGCCCCGGTGGCCAGCACGTCAACACCTCCGACTCCAAGGTCGAGCTGCGCTTCGACCTGGCCGCCTCCAAGGCGCTGCCCGAGGTGTGGCGCGAGCGTGCCGTGGAGCGGCTCGCGCACCGGCTGGTGGACGGCCGGGTGCTGGTGGTCCAGGCCTCCGAGTACCGCTCGCAGTGGCGCAACCGGGAGGCGGCCGCGGCCCGCCTGGCGGCGCTGCTGACCGATGCCTGCGCACCGCCGCCGAAGTCCCGCAGGGCGACCCGCCCGAGCCGGGGGATGGTCCAGCGGCGGCTGGAGAACAAGCGGCACCGCTCCGAGCTGAAGCAGGGGCGGCGGGCACCGCGGCAGGACTAGCTCGACGGCGAGCTCAAGCACTGACCCGGCCAGGGTGACTGACTCAGCCGGGGCGACTCAGCCGAGGCTGCGGTAGCCGCCGCGGAAGTAGAGCAGGGGGCGGCCGCCGGGCTCGGGGACGAGGGCCTCCAGGACGCGGCCGACCAGCAGGATGTGGTCGCCCGCGGGTATCCGCTGTTCGGTGCGGCACTCGACGGTGGCCAGCGCGCCCTCGATCAGCGGGGCGCCGGACTGCGGGCCGCGCCGGTGCGGGGTGTCCGTGAACAGCAGCCGGTCGCTGAGCCGGCCCTTCATGGCGAAGCGGGAGCCGAGCGTCTTCTGTCCCTCCGCCAGCACCGAGACCGCCCAGGTGTCGACCCGGGAGAGCACCTCGTCCATCCGGGAGTCCTCGCGGACCGAGATCAGCACGAGCGGCGGCTCCAGCGACACGGAGAGGAAGGACGTCGCGGTCATGCCGACGTCCTCGCCGTCCTCCGGGTCGTTGACGGTCACCAGGCTCACGCCGGCGGCGAGCTGGGAGAGTGCTGCCCGGAACTCGTCGGGCGTGGCGTGGGGAGCAGCTTCGGGCTGCGAGGACGGGTACACGTACCGCACGGTAGCTGGCGGCCGCGGGAAACGGCATCGGACCGTGGTCGTAGGACCAGCGGCGCGGGCCGGGCCGGGCGGTGGGGCGGACTCACTCCCAGGGGTGAAGCCGGGGGACCGGCGGGCGCAGCGGGCTTCAGTGCGGGGCCGAGGCGGTCGACCACCAGAAAGGTTCCGATAGCGCTTTATGTCCCGCTATGGCACAGATGAACTGATGAAGGACGCATTAGGGTCGTGTGATTTAAGTCACAAGTGGTGGCCTATTGCTGACCGAGCGTGCCGAACGCTGTGCTCCCTGTGATTCAGTTCTTCTGGCAATCGGACGATAACCAATCAAGAACTATCCGAAGCAGCCGGGGAGCCCCCGCATGGAAGCCGAGTCGGAGCCGTATGTCCGTCTCGCGACCCTCCGCACCTTGCACCGGGTCGTGGCGGACCTCAACGCTGCCCGCAGCCTGGCGGGCACGCTGCAGGCCGTCGTCGAGGGCGCGGTGCACGGACTCGGCTTCGACGCCGCCGCGGTGAGCCTCGTGCGACCGGACGGCGACCTCGTGGTGGCGGCCGTCTGGGAGCTGGAGGAGAGCCCGATGGGCGGGCCCTCGGTGCTGCTCGGGCAGGTCGGTTCGCGCGAGTCCTGGGACCGGTTGCTCGGCGTCAGCGACCACTGGGGCACCCTGCGCTTCCTGCCGTACGACCGTGGCTGGGCCGTCGCCAGCGACATCCCGCGCTGGATCGGGGACGGCCCGCTGCCCGTCTACGCCAACGACTGGCACCCCGCCGACGGCCTGCTCGCCCCGATGTACAGCGCCGGCGGCGACCTGCTCGGCGTCCTCTCGGTGGACCGCCCGCGCAGCGGCAAGCGGCCCGGGGCGTGGACCCGCGAGGCGCTGGAGATGTTCTCGCTGCAGGCCTCCATCGCGATCGGCAACGCCCGGCTGCGAGCCGAGATGCAGCGCGCGCTGGCCCGGCTGGAGAAGGAGCAGCAGGCGCTGCGGGCCAGCGAGGAGAGCTTCCGTCAGGCCTTCGAGTACGCGCCCAGCGGGATGGCCATCACCGAACTGCACGGCGCCGGGCGCGGTCAGCTGACCAGGGTCAACGACGCGCTCTGTCGACTGCTCGGCCGCCCCCGCGCGGTGCTGCGCCAGCAGAGCTTCGCCGACCTCGTCCACCCGGACGACCGGGCGCTGCTGGAACGCACCAGCGCCGAGAGCGGCCGGGCGGAACTGCGGCTGTCCCGGCGGGACGGCGGCTACCAGTGGGTCTGCCTGCGCAACTCCATCGTGGCGGACGCGGCCGAGGGCCCGAGCTTCCTGCTCACCCACGTCGAGGACATCGAGGACCGCAAGCGCCACGAACTCCAACTCGCCCACCGGGCCAGCCACGACGCCCTCACCGGCCTGCCCAACGGCGCCGAGCTCAAGGCCCGGCTGGGCCGCCGGCTCTGCTCCGAGCCGCAGCCGGTCGGCGCCGCCGTGCCCGGCGAGACCGGCTACCCGGCCGCGTACGGCTACCCGGCCGACTCGTACAGCGCGCACGCGGCGTACGACGGCCTGCAGGGGGCCGACCCGTACGCCGGGCAGGTGCACGGCTACCAGCCGGCCGAGGGCGGCGGCCTGCTGCCCGGGCTGGGCCCCGGCTACGGGGAGCACGTGCACGCCGTGGTCCCGGCCGAGTACGGGCCGACCGGCGAGGCCTGGTCGGCGGCGTTCCGCTCCGGCCCGGCGGCCCCGGTCGAGAAGGGGCTCGCGGTGCTCTTCTGCGACCTGGACGGCTTCAAGTCGATCAACGACCGGTTCGGGCACAACGCGGGCGACGCGGTGCTGGTCGAGGTGGCCCGGCGGCTGAGCGGGGCCGTCCGGGACGGTGACACGGTGGCCCGGCTGGGCGGCGACGAGTTCGTGGTGCTGGCCGACGGCATCGGCCGTGAGGAGGCCAAGGACCTCGCCCACCGGCTGCGCAACGCGATCATCCCGCCGATGCGGATCGACGGACGGGCGATGCGGGTGGGCGTGAGCCTCGGGATCGGCTGGGCCGGCTGCGGGATGAGCATCGAGGAGGTGCTGCACACCGCCGACGAACGGATGTACGACGAGAAGCGGGCCCGGGGCGGAGCGGTGCGCGGGGCGCGCGGGGAGCGCTCGCACCGGCGGGCGGGCTGACGGAGCGCCGTGGGCGCCGACCGGGGGCGAGCGCCGAGCCTCCTGCGCGGCGCAGGCTACCGGCGAGTTGTCAAGGCCTCTTTCCCGGCCGTCGGGTGCGGCAGGTAGGGTTCCGCGTACGACAGCGTCCATGATCTGCGCCGCCCGCAGCCCGGCGGCGCGCACCGGATGGGGGAACAGACCACCGTGACGACCGCCGGCGACAACGGAGTGCCCGAGGGCCTGGGGGGCGGTGCCCCGCAGGACGACGACCCGTTCGGCTACCTCTACCGCCCGGCCGACGGCTCCACCGGCCAGCCGGGTGAGCCGCAACAAGGGGTCCCCCGGACGTCGTACAACCGGCCGATGGAGGTCGGGCGTGCGCAGTACGGCTACCAGCAGGCGGGGGCGCCGAGGGCCCAGCAGCAGGCCCCCTACGGCCAGCCCGGGATGCCCCCGCAGGCCGGCCCGTACGGCCAGCAGGGCGCGCCGCCCCAGCACGCCCCGTACGGCCGGCCCGGAGTGCCGCAGCAGCAGGCCGAGTACGGGGCCGCGCCCAGCCAGCAGACCCGCTACGCCGAGCACTCCCGGCCGCAGCCGGGGGAGGAGCGGCCGAGCAGCGGCCGCAGCAAGGGTGCGGTGATCGGGGCGGTCGCCGTGGTCGCGGCGATCGCGATCGGGGCCGGCATCGCCCTCTCCACCGGCGACCCGGACGGCGACAAGAGTGCCAAGGGCGGCACCACGAACTCCGCCCCGCCGGCCCCCAGCAGCCCGGCGAGCAGCGCCACCACCGGGACGGCCTCGCCCACGGCGAGCGCCGGCGCCGGTCAGTCCACCGTGGACGCGGGCCAGTTGCAGGCGCAGAACGCGCCGTCCGGCAACACCGTCAAGGGCGCCAAGTCCGCCGACGGCAGCTACCTGACGCTCCAGCAGGGCGGCTCGGTGACGTGGACGGGCGACGTCCCGGCGGCCGGGACGTACAAGCTGACGGTGCACTACAACAACGCCGGCGCGGACGTGAAGGGCTCGGCGGCGGTGAACGGCAAGGACTGGCCGAGCGGGCTGACCTTCCGGAACTACCTGCCGGGCAAGGACCCGGCCTCGTCCTGGTACACCACCTGGATACTGCCGCAGTTCCAGGCCGGGTCGAACTCCGTCACCCTCACCGTGCCCTCGGGGCCGATCCTGATCGACCAGATCACGGTGGACCCGAGCAGCTGAAGCCGGTGCACGACGCGACGCGGCCGCCCGTCCCCCGCCGGGGAGGGCGGCCGTCGCCTTGTGCTCAGGCGTCTGTGCTCAGGTGGGTGGTGTTCAGGCGGACTTGACGGTGGCGAAGCCTTCGCCGCCGCGGACCCACCGGCCGCGGCGCATCACGGCGACCAGGTCGTGGCTGTCGGAGTCGAGCACGACGAGGTCGGCGAGCTTGCCGGCCTCCAGCGAGCCGATCGAGTCGGCGAGGCCGAGCAGCCGGGCCGGGGTGGCGCAGAGCGACTCGACGGCCTGGCCGAGGGTCAGGCCGTTGACGGTGACCGACCGCTTGAACGCCACGTCCAGGGTGAGGGTGGAGCCGGCGATCGAGCCGCCCTCGACCAGCCGGGCGACGCCGTCCTTGACCTCGACCTGGAGCGGGCCGAGGGGGTAGAGGCCGTCGCCCATGCCCGCGGCGCCCATGGCGTCGGTGATCAGGGCGACGCGCCGGGCGCCGGCGGTGCCGTAGGCGAGGTCGAGGACGGAGGGGTGCAGGTGCACGCCGTCGTTGATCAGCTCGACGGTGACCCGTTCGTCCTCCAGGAGGGCGACGATCGGGCCGGGGGCCCGGTGGGCGATGCCGGGCATGGCGTTGAACAGGTGGGTGGCGACAGTGGCGCCGGCCTCGATCGCCTCCAGCGTGGCCGCGTAGTCGGCGTCGGTGTGGCCGACGGCGGCGATGACGCCGAGGTCGGCGAGCATGCGCACGGAGTCGAGGCCGCCGGGGAGTTCGGGGGCCAGGGTGACCATCCTGGCGTGGCCGCGGGCCGCGTCCACGAGCTTGCGCACGAGCGCCGGGTCGGGGTCGCGCAGCAGGTCGGGGCGGTGGGCGCCGCAGCGGTTGTGGGAGATGAACGGGCCCTCGAAGTGGATGCCGGCCAGGACGCCGTCCTCCACGAGTTCGGACAGGACGTGGGCCTGGCGGACGAGTTCGTCGATCTCGCCGGTGACGGTGGAGGCGACGGTGGTGGTGGTGCCGTGGGCGAGGTGGGTGCGGGCGGCGAGCAGCGCCTCCTCGGCGATGCCGGAGGCGTAGGAGGCCCCGCCGCCGCCGTGGACGTGCAGGTCGACGAAGCCGGGGACGACGGTGTGGCCGGTCAGGTCGAGGTCGCCGGGCTCGGCAGCGCCGCCGGCGCCGTCCGGGCCTTCGGTGCCGCCCCGGCCTTCGGTGCCGCCGGTGACGGCGGCGATGCGCTCGCCCTCGACGGCGATGCGGCCGCCCTCGACGATGCCGCCGGGCAGGACGATTCGGGCGCCGGCCAGGGCAGTACGGTCACGGTCCGCGGTGGTCACGCGGTCACCTCCATGGAGAGCAGATCCCAGGCGAGCAGGCCCGCGCCCAGGGACGCGGCGGTGTCTTTGAGCATGGCGGGTACGACCTTCGGGGGCATCTGGAAGGTCAGGCGCTCGGTGACCGCGGTGCGCAGCGGAGTGAAGAGCGTGTCGCCGGCCTCGGCCAGCCCCCCGCCGACGATCACCGTGGACGGGTCGAGCAGGCTCTGGGCGAGCACGATGCCGTCGGCCAGGGCGTCGACGGCGTGCTGCCAGACGGCGAGCGCGCGTTCGTCCCCGGCGTCCACCGCGGCGGCGCAGGACGCCGCGTCGGCGTCGGGGTCGCCGCCGGCCTGGGCCCAGGCGCGGGAGACGGCGGAGGCGGAGGCCAGCGTCTCCAGACAGCCGCGGGCGCCGCAGCCGCACCGGGGGCCGCCCGGGCGGACCACGACGTGACCGATCTCGCCGCCGTAGCCGTGGGCGCCGGCCTCGATCCGGCCGGCGATGCCGATGGCTCCGGCGATGCCGGTGCCCAGGGCGATGAACAGGAAGCGGTCCACGCCGCGGCCGGCGCCGAGGCGGCCCTCGGCCAGGCCGCCCGAGCGCACGTCGTGGCCGAGGGCCACCGGCATCGCGGGGCCGCCGGGGGCGGCCAGGCGCTCGCCGAGCAGCCGGCGCAGCGGGAGGTCGCGCCAACCGAGGTTGGCGGAGAAGACGGCGATGCCGTTCTCCTCGTCGATCGTGCCGGGGACGGCCACCCCGGCGGCGAGCGGGGCGACGCCGAAGCGGCTGCGGCCTTCGTCCGCCAGATCGGCGGCGAAGTCGAGGATGGCGGCGACCACGGCGTCGGTGCCGTGCTCCCGCCCGGTCGGCCGGCGTGCTTCGAACAGCACGGAGCCGTCCTGGGCGAGCAGCGCGGCCTTCATGCCGGTGCCGCCTACATCGAGTGCGATGACGTGCTTCACGGGGGACAGTTTCCCTTGGCTGGGTCGGAGAGGTCTAGTCCAGTTGTCGCATTGGTCTGGTCCATACTGGGTGAGCTTTGTCTCGGGTGCGTGCCGGGCTCCGAGGACGGGCGGGGCGGCCGGGGTCGAGCGGTGTTGCGCATCGTGCAACGAAACGGGGCACTTCGGTAACTACTCGGCGGGTGGGGCCGAATGGTGTGGACCACTGGACGGCGGGTTTGGCAGTGTGGCGCCTCCTCCCTGCCGGATTCCCTCATTCGGCCGCAGTTGATCCCCCCTGAAGGCGGTACCCGCGTTGAACAGGCGCGTCCACGTTTCCACCCGTGTGCTCGGCAGTGCGATGGCCGGAGCACTGGTGCTCACCGCGGTGAGCGCGTGCAGCGGACAGGGCGACGGGCCGGTCACGCTCAAGTTGGTGGCCGCGGACTACGGGGAGAACGCCGAGACCAGTTCGAAGCACTACTGGGACGACGTCGCCAAGGCCTTCGAGGCCACCAACCCGGGCATCAAGGTCCAGGTCGAGGTCGACAGCTGGACCGACATCGGCCAGAAGGTCGACGCCATGATCGCGGCCGGGAAGTCGCCCGACCTGCTGCAGAGCGGCGGGTTCGCCGACCAGGTCGCGGCCGACCGGCTGTACCCGGCCGCGGACGTGCTCTCGATGGACACCCAGGCGAAGTTCATGGACAACTTCGCCCACGCCGGACAGGTGCTCGGGACCCAGTACGGCATCCCGTTCGTGTCGTCGTCGCGGGTGCTCTTCTACAACAAGGCGATCTTCAAGCAGGCCGGTGTCACCCAGCCGCCGACCACCTGGAACGAGCTGCGGGCCGCGGCCGAGAAGATCAAGGCCAAGGTCCCGGGCGTCACCCCGTACGGACTTCCGCTGGGGCCGGAGGAGGCGCCGGCCGAGTCGATGCTGTGGACGCTGAGCGGCGGCGGGAGCATCTCCGACGACGTCGGCAACTACACCATCGACAGCGACCAGAACCAGGCCACCTTCAGCTGGCTGAAGAACAACCTGGTGAGCACCGGGCTGACGTACCCGGACCCGGGCAGGGTGAACCGCACGCCGGTGTTCCAGGACTTCGCGGCGGGCAAGGTCGCGATGCTGAACGGGCATCCGACGCTGCTGCGGATGGCGACCGCCGGGAAGATCGACTTCGGGACGGCACCGATCCCGAAGAAGGACGGCGTCGGCCGCACCGGGAGCCTCGGGGTCGCGGACTGGATGATGGCGTTCAAGGCCAACGGGCACAAGAACGAGGTCAAGAGGTTCCTGTCCTTCGTCTACTCCCGGGACAACCAGCTGAAGTTCGACGAGCAGTACAACCTGCTGCCGGTGACCCAGGACGCGTTCAGCCAGATGTCGTCGGACCCGAAGCACGAGGACCTCAAGCAGTTCGCGGTCGGGCTGGCCAATGCGAGCTTCTACCCGTTCGGGGACCCGGCCTGGGGCGAGGTCAGCAACCGGATCAAGGCGGGGATCGGGCAGGCCGTGACGGGGGACCCGAAGCAGGTGCTCGGTGGGCTGCAGGACGCGGCGGTGAAGGAGGCGGCCCGGGTCCGCAAGCAGTAGGACCCCGGGGCGCCGGCTTCTGATCGGTGGCGCGGGTTCTGGTCGGTGGCGTCGGCCCTGATCGGCGGCGGGGGCCCTGATCAGCGCGGAAGCGTGATCGCGTAGGCCTTGCGGAGGGTCTCGTGGACGGTCCAGGTGGTGCGGTCGCCCTCGCGCAGGACCGCGCAGTCGCCGGGGCCGACGGTGAGGGTCGGGCCGCCGTCGATCTCGATGGTGGCCCGGCCGCTGAGCACCACGAACATCTCGTCGGCCTCGACGTCGGTGACCACGCCCGGGGTGATCTGCCAGATGCCGCGCAGCTGGCGGCCGTCGGGGGACTCGGCGAGGACCTTCCCGGTGACCTCGGGGGTGCCGGAGACGATCTGGGACGGGTCGAGGGGCTCGGGGGTGAGCTCGGCGGTGGGGATGTGCAGGGCGAAGCTGATCATGGCTCGACGGTAGCCGTGCGGTGGGGGCGGGTGCGTCCCGCAGGTTGTGTCGGTGTTCGGCGCGAGAATGACACTCCGTAGTGATGGGCGGAGGTGTTCTCGGTGGGTGAGCTGAGCGGGCGGGACCGGGCGGTGCTGGCGCTGGAGGGGCGGCAGTGGCGGACGGCGGGGGCCAAGGAGCGGGCGATCCGGGAGGAGCTGGGGATCTCGCCCACGCGGTACTACCAGGTGCTGAACGGGCTGCTGGACCGGGAGGAGGCCCTGGCGGCCGCCCCGGTGCTGGTGAACCGCTTGCGGCGGGTGCGGGAGGCCCGGCGGGCGGCGCGCTGATGGGGCGGTGGGGTGCGGGTGCCGGGCGTGCGGGGCCGGGCCGTTCGGGCGGGGCGTATGGGCGCTGCTCCGCGCGCCTGCGGGCTTGTGCCCGGGGGCAGCGGGTATGGGGGTCGGTATGGGTCTTGAAGAGATGGTTGTGCCGGTCACCGACGCCGGACGGGACGGGCTGCGGGTGATCCTGGGGACGCCGCTGGAGGCGGTGGTCGCGTTGGACTTCGACGGGACCTTGGCGCCGATCGTGGCGGATCCCACGCGGGCCAGGGCGCATCCCGGGGTGGTGGGGGCGTTGCGGGGGCTGGCGACCGTGGTGGGCGGCGTCGTGGTGGTGACGGGGCGGCCCGCCGGGGTGGCGGCGGAGTACGGGGGGTTCGACGCGGTGCCGGGGCTGGTGGTGCTGGGACACTACGGGGCCGAGCGCTGGGAGGCGGGTGTGGTGACGGCGCCGGAGGTGCATCCGGGGGTCGAGGGGGCGCGGGCGGCGTTGCCGGGGCTGCTGGAGCGGGTGGGGGCGCCCGAGGGGACGTGGGTGGAGGACAAGGGCCGCTCGGTGGCGGTGCACACCCGGCGGACGGCGGCCCCGGAGGAGGCGCTGGAGCTGCTGCGGGCGCCGGTGGGGGAGCTGGCCGCCGAGTACGGACTGGTGGTGGAGCCGGGGCGGCTGGTGTTGGAGTTGCGGCCGCCGGGCGTGGACAAGGGGGCGGCGCTGACCGGGTTCCTGCGGGAGCGCGGGGCGCGGGCGGTGCTGTACGCGGGGGACGACCTGGGGGACGTGGCGGCCTTCGCGGCGGTGGAGAAGCTGCGCGCGCAGGGCATGGCGGGGCTGCTGGTGTGCGCCGGCGCGGTGGGGGACGCGCCGGTGCGCGAGCTCGCCGACCGGGCGGACGTGGTGGTCGACGGCCCCGAGGGTGTGGTGGAGCTGTTGGCGGCCCTGGGGGATTCGCTCAGAGGGCGTTGAGCTGGTCCAGGAACCACTGCTGCGGGGGGAGGGCGGTGGCCGCCGCCGCGAGGCGCTTGGTGCGTTCGGCGCGCTCGTCCGGGCTCATGGTGAGGCCGGCGAGCAGCGCTTCCGCGGTGGCGATGACGTCGTACGGGTTGACGCTGAGGGCGTCGTCCTGGAGCTCGGCGTGGGCGCCGGCCTCGCGGGAGAGGACGAGGGCGCAGCCGTTGTCGGAGACGACCGGGACCTCCTTGGCGACCAGGTTCATGCCGTCGCGGATCGGGTTGACCAGGGCGACGTCGGCCAGCCGGTAGGCCGCGAGGGAGCGCGGGAAGTCGTCGTTGACGTGCAGGATCAGCGGCTGCCAGGTGGTGGTGGCGAACTCGGCGTTGATGGCCTCGGCGAGCTCCTGGACGGCGGCCGTGTAGCTGCGGTACTCGGCCAGGTCGGTGCGGGAGGGGTACGCGAAGGCGATGTGCACCACCCGGTCGTGCCACTCGGGGTGGGTGCGGAGCAGGTGCCGGTAGGCCTGGAGGCCGCGGACGATGTTCTTGCTGAGTTCGGTGCGGTCGACCCGGACGATGGTTCGGCGGCCGCCGACGGCGGCGCGCAGGGCGGCGAGGCGTTCGTCCACGTCGGGGCGGTGGGCGCGGTCGCGGAGGAAGTCGGCGTCGGCGCCGAGGGCGTGCACGCCCAGGTGCGTGGTCCGGCCGTCGAGGGTGACGGTGAGCGCCCCGGGGTCGACGGTGGCGCCGAGGAGGTCCGCGCAGCAGGCGGCGAAGGCGCGGGCCCAGCGTTCGGTGAGGAAGCCGGCCCGGTCTGCGCCGAGGATGCCGGTGAGGACGGCGCGGGCGACGTCGTCGGGCAGCAGCCGGTAGTACTCCGGCGGGGCCCAGGGGGTGTGGGAGAAGTGCCCGATCCGCAGGTCGGGGCGGAGCTCGCGGAGCAGGGCCGGGACGAGGGACAGGTGGTAGTCCTGCACGAGAACCGCGGCGCCCGGTGCTGCTTCGGCGGCCAGGGCCTCGGCGAAGGCGGTGTTGTAGGCCTGGTAGGCGGCCCATTCGGTGCGGAAGCCGGTGTCGAAGGAGGGCGCGGTCGGGGTCGCGTAGAGCAGGTGGTGGACGAACCAGAGGGTGGAGTTGGCGACGCCGTTGTAGGCGTGGGCGAAGGTCCGCGGGTCGATGTCCAGCATCCGTACGGCCTGGCCGCCGACGTCGTGGCCGGCCCGGTCGAGGCGCCCGTCGGGGGCTTCCGACGCGGCTCGGCGGTCGGCGTCGTTGAGGGCCGCGCAGACCCAGACGGCGTCGGGGTCGTCGATCGCGGAGAGCCCGGAGACGAGGCCGCCGCCGCCTCGGCGCAAGGTCAGCGTGCCGTCGTCGGCGGTGCTGAACGACACCGGCCCCCGGTTGGATGCCACCAGGACGGGAGCGGTGCCGGTGGCACTCGAACGTTCGGTCGTGAGATCGCCCATGGTTGGGATGTTGCCGGGGGCCCGGGGTGGCAAACCCGTCAGCGGCGGGTCAGTGGCGGGTCGCGTATTCGGTGATGGTGTGCATCGGGGGGCGCTCGAGGGCGGTGACGGAATGGGTGTGGGCGATGAAGGCGCGGGTTTCCGGGTCCCGGGTGAACTGGGTGAGGTGGGGGTGGACCAGGTCGGCGGAGGCCTTGAGGCGGTGGGTGCGGTCGAGGCGTTCCAGGGCGGTGCGGTAGATGGTGGCGGCCATCCGGCCGAGGGCCTGGCCGTCCTGGTGGCGGTGGTGGCGGACGCCGACGTCGACCTGGGCCAGGGCGTCCAGGCCGGCCAGTTCCAGGGCGTCGACGAGGAGGCCGAGCTCGACGCCGTAGCCGGTGGGGAAGGGCAGCCGTTCCAGCAGTGAGCGGCGGGCCGCGTACTCGCCGCCGAGGGGCTGGACGAAACCGGCGAGTTCCGGCCAGTGGAGGTTGAGCAGGGGGCGGGCGACGAGTTCGGTGACCCGGCCGCCGCCGGTCGGGACGACCGCGTCGGTTTCGCCCCCCGCCGCGCCGGTGACCTCGAAGGGGCGGTCGTACATCGCCTTGACGAGCTGGATGTTCCCGTCGGTCAGCAGGGGGCCGACGGTGCCGGAGACCAGGGCCGGGTCGAACTCGCGCAGGTCGGCGTCGACGAAGCAGACGATGTCACCGCGGGTGACCAGCAGCGAGCGCCAGAGCACTTCGCCCTTGCCGGGGACGGCGGGCAGCCGGGGCAGGATGGCGTCGCGGTGCTCCACCCGGGCGCCGGCCTCGGCGGCGGTGGCGGCGGTGGCGTCGGTGGAGCCGGAGTCGAGGACGACCAGTTCGTCGACCAGGGGGAGGCGGTCCATCAGTTCGCGGCGGACGGTGCGGACGATGTCGCCGACGGTGGCCTCCTCGTCGAGGGCCGGGAGGACGACGCTGACCGTCTGCCCGGTGCGCCGCTTGGCCTCCAGCAGGGTGTGCACCGGCCGGTCGGCCGCGCTCCACGAGCGGCGGCGCAGCCAGGACGCCGCCTGTGGGAGGAGCGCGGGGGTCGGTTCGGCGGGCACGGTCGGTCTCCTCGACGGGGCGGTGTGGACGGGCCATCTCGCGTGGCGGACGGTCCCGTTCGGGATCGACGCCTTCGGATACAGTCTTCGTACAGCGGATGGCCCCCCGCACGCCGGGGTCCCCGCTGAACCACAACTTCACAAGCTCATCCAGAGGGACTGAGGGAACGGCCCGTTGACGTCCCGGCAACCTTCTCGCTCGGCTGTCGTTCACAGGCCCCGGCGGGACAGGTGCCAATTCCGGCCTGTGGCGCGACCGCGTCACGGGGAAGATGAGGAGAGAGGCCTCCGCCATCATGGCTATCGACACCGTCGCACCCTCCCCCAGCCTTCGGCCGGGGGGACCCGCCCCCGTCGACCTCGGCCCCGCCGCCGCCCTGTCCTGTCGGGAGTGCGGCGCCAAGTCCCCGCTCGGCCCGAGCTTCGCCTGCGTGGAGTGCTTCGGGCCGCTGGAGATCGCGTACGAGTTCGGGAGCGAGCGCGCCGAGGAGCTGCGCAAGCGGATCGAGGCCGGTCCGGCGTCCATCTGGCGGTACGCGCCGCTGCTGCCGGTGCCGGCCGACGTGGCCTCCAAGCCGAACCTGAACCCGGGATGGACCCCGCTGGTGAAGGCGGACAACCTGGGCCGGGAGCTCGGGTTCACCGCCGCGCTGCACGTGAAGGACGACTCCGGCAACCCCACGCACTCGTTCAAGGACCGGGTGGTGGCCTGCGCCATCGAGGCCGCCCGGGCGTTCGGCTACACCACGCTGTCCTGCTCCTCGACCGGCAACCTGGCCGGCGCGGTGGGCGCGGCGGCGGCCCGCGCCGGGTTCCGCTCCTGCGTGTTCATCCCGCACGACCTGGAGCAGGGCAAGGTCGTGATGGCCGGGGTGTACGGCGGCGAGCTGGTCGGCATCGAGGGCACGTACGACGACGTGAACCGCTTCTGTTCGGAGCTGATCGGGGATCCGGCCGGCGAAGGCTGGGGCTTCGTGAACGTCAACCTGCGCCCCTACTACGGCGAGGGTTCCAAGACGCTGGCGTACGAGATCTGCGAGCAGCTCGGCTGGCGGCTGCCGGAGCAGATCGTCATCCCGATCGCCTCGGGTTCGCAGCTGACGAAGATCGACAAGGGCCTGCAGGAGCTGATCAAGCTCGGCCTGGTGGAGGACCGGCCGTACCGGATCTTCGGCGCCCAGGCCGAGGGCTGCTCGCCGGTGTCGGCCGCGTTCAAGGCGGGCCGGGACGTGATCAAGCCGGTCAAGCCGGACACCATCGCCAAGTCACTGGCGATCGGCAACCCGGCGGACGGCCCGTACGTGCTGGACATCGCCCGCCGGACCGGGGGAGCGGTCGAGGACGTCACGGACGCGGAGGTCGTGGCGGCGATCCGGCTGCTGGCCCGGACCGAGGGCATCTTCGCCGAGACCGCGGGCGGCGTGACCATCGGTGTGCTGAAGAAGCTCGTCGAGACCGGTCAGCTGGACCCGGCCAAGGAGACCGTAGCGATCAACACCGGCGACGGCCTGAAGACGCTGGACGCCGTCTCCGACGCCGGGATGACCGCCGTCATCCGCCCGACGCTGGAGTCCTTCCGCTCCGCCGGCCTCGCGTCCGCCTGACACCACCCCACCCCGCTAGGAGAGCCATGAGCGCCACCGTCCGCATCCCCACCATCCTGCGCACCTACACCGGCGGCGCCGCCGAGGTGACCGCCGAGGGGGCCACCCTGGCCGAGGTCATCGCCGACCTGGAGAAGAACCACGCGGGCATCTCGGCCCGCATCCTGGACGACACCGGCAAGCTGCGCCGATTCGTCAACGTGTACGTGAACGACGACGACGTCCGGTTCGCCGAGGGGCTGGCGACCGAGATCAAGGACGGCGCCGGCGTCTCGATCATTCCGGCGGTGGCCGGCGGCTGCTGAACACCCGCGGTCCGCTTCCCCGGCCGCCCGCACCCACGGAATTCGGCTCTCCGTGGGTGCGGGCGGCCGTCGGTATTTCGGCGGGAATATTTCCGGGTCGGGTGGGAGTAGAGTGTGGCTCGGCTGGGAACAAGGCTTCCCTTTCGGCTCGTACGCCGCTTGGCCCGAGACCGTCCGGACGTTGAGACCGGCTCGAGCGCCAGGCCGTGAAACATGTCAGGCAGATGTCAGAATTCCTGCGCGGATTTGAGTAATTCGTCCGCTATGTCCCGCGCGAAATGCCGATTTCCTTCCGGTTTGTTCGCCTTGTCTCTTGACGGGTCCAGGGAATTACCGGCGGCTGGCCCTGTTGCAGAGGGCGTCGATCCGGATACATTCAGCCGCGGTCGACGTAATCACCCGCTCACCGGAAGCCGTTCGGTGTTCCGGGCGGGGATTGCGGCGTGCACGGCTGCGCCCAGGGGGGGTTCCCCGGGCCGGCCTCCAACCAGACCCGGGCCCGCGACCTGCGGGCGCGTGAAGGGCCAGCACAGCACTAGGGGAGTTCGGAATGGCTCAGGGCACCGTCAAGTGGTTCAACGCGGAGAAGGGCTACGGCTTCATCGCGGTCGACGGTGGTGCGGACGTCTTCGTCCACTACAGCGCGATCCAGATGGACGGCTACCGCACCCTCGAGGAGGGCCAGCGGGTCGAGTTCGAGATCTCCCAGGGACAGAAGGGCCCGCAGGCGGACATGGTCCGCGCGGTCTGACCCCCTTCCGCTCAGGAGCTCGGCGCGGCCCACTGCTGGTGGAACCCTCGCTTCTCGGCGGGCCCGTACGACACGTGTCGTACGGGCCCGTTCGTGTTTCCCGGGGCGGGCCGCGGCGGCGGCTCGCGGGTCGCCGATTGGGCTTGCACTCGACCACCCGGAGTGCTAATCATTGGCGTTAGCACTCACAGCGTGAGAGTGACAGCGGACCGGGTCGGTGAGGCCCCCGGGAGCGGTAGGGGAATGGACCCCCGCACACCAGGGCCGTCCGTCGCGGGCACCCCTTGGTCCGAGCAGTCGACCGTGTCCCGGAGGACCACTTCTGATGGCCAAGATCATCGCCTTTGATGAGGAAGCTCGCCGCGGCCTTGAGCGTGGCATGAACCAGCTCGCCGACGCAGTGAAGGTCACGCTCGGCCCCAAGGGTCGCAACGTCGTGCTGGAGAAGAAGTGGGGCGCCCCCACGATCACCAACGACGGCGTCTCCATCGCCAAGGAGATCGAGCTCGAGGACCCGTACGAGAAGATCGGTGCCGAGCTCGTCAAGGAGGTCGCCAAGAAGACGGACGACGTCGCGGGTGACGGCACCACCACCGCCACCGTGCTGGCCCAGGCCCTGGTGCGCGAGGGTCTGCGCAACGTCGCCGCCGGCGCCAACCCGATGGCTCTGAAGCGCGGCATCGAGAAGGCCGTCGCCGCCGTCTCCGACCAGCTGCTGGCCCAGGCCAAGGACGTGGAGACCAAGGAGCAGATCGCCTCCACCGCCTCCATCTCCGCCGCCGACACCCAGATCGGCGAGCTGATCGCCGAGGCCATGGACAAGGTCGGCAAGGAAGGCGTCATCACCGTCGAGGAGAGCAACACCTTCGGCCTCGAGCTCGAGCTCACCGAGGGCATGCGCTTCGACAAGGGCTACATCTCCGCCTACTTCGCCACCGACCTGGAGCGCATGGAGGCGACCTTCGAGGACCCGTACATCCTCATCGCCAACTCCAAGATCGGTGCGGTCAAGGACCTGCTCCCGCTGCTGGAGAAGGTCATGCAGAGCGGCAAGCCGCTCGTCATCATCGCCGAGGACGTCGAGGGCGAGGCCCTGTCGACCCTGGTCGTGAACAAGATCCGCGGCACCTTCAAGTCCGTCGCGGTCAAGGCCCCGGGCTTCGGCGACCGCCGCAAGGCCATGCTCGGCGACATCGCCATCCTCACCGGTGGCACCGTGATCTCCGAGGAGGTCGGCCTCAAGCTGGAGAACGCCGGTCTCGACCTGCTGGGCACCGCCCGCAAGGTGGTCATCACCAAGGACGAGACCACCATCGTCGACGGTGGCGGCGACAGCGAGCAGGTCGCCGGTCGCGTGAACCAGATCCGCGCCGAGATCGAGAACAGCGACTCGGACTACGACCGCGAGAAGCTCCAGGAGCGCCTCGCCAAGCTGGCCGGCGGCGTGGCCGTCATCAAGGCCGGCGCGGCCACCGAGGTGGAGCTCAAGGAGCGCAAGCACCGCATCGAGGACGCCGTCCGCAACGCGAAGGCCGCCGTCGAGGAGGGCATCGTCGCCGGTGGTGGCGTCGCGCTGCTGCAGGCCGGTGTCGCCTTCGACAAGCTGGAGCTGGAGGGCGACGAGGCCACCGGTGCCAACATCGTCAAGGTCGCGCTGGAGGCCCCGATCAAGCAGATCGCGACCAACGCCGGCCTCGAGGGCGGCGTCGTGGTGGAGAAGGTGCGCAACCTCCCCGCCGGTCACGGCCTGAACGCCGCCACCAACGAGTACGTCGACCTGGTCGCCGCGGGCATCATCGACCCGGCCAAGGTCACCCGCTCCGCCCTGCAGAACGCCGCCTCCATCGCGGCGCTGTTCCTCACCACCGAGGCCGTCATCGCCGACAAGCCGGAGAAGGCCGCCGCGGCCGCCGGTGGCGGCATGCCGGGCGGTGACATGGACTTCTGATCCTGATCCCTCGGATCGGATCGGTTGACTCCCGTCCGCGTGGGCGGCTCCCTCAGGGGGGCCGCCCACGCGGCGTTTCGGCGTTCGGGGGCCGCCGGGGGAGGATGGACGGATGGCTTCCGACGACATCGAGACCGCCCTGCACAACGCGAGGGCACAGATCCTGGCCGACCTCACCGCGCGGGACGTGGCGGACGCCGCCGTCGTCTCGCTGGTGGAGGATGCCGTCACCCACCGCCGCTGGTGGCTGGAGCAGTGGCCGGACGGCACCGAGTACGTGCTCGGGCTGATCGCCCAGGACGTCCAGGACGCGCTGCTGGAGGCGTACGGGCGGTGGCCGCTGTGCACCGGCTGCGCGGCCGACGGGGATCCGCACGCGCTGGGCGTGGAGCCGGAGTTGGGCCCGGAGCCGCACTGGGTGTGCGGCAAGCGGGGCGTGGTGGTGGCACCGGTGGGGGAGCTGGTCTAACGGCCGCCGAGGTCCGCCAGCTCGGCCGTCAGGTTGGCCCGGGCGGCCGCGGCGAGGCGGTCCCGGGCGGTGGGGGTGCGGTAGAGCGCCGGGAGCGCCAGGAGCCCGCGCAGGACGGCGGCCCGGCCGGCACGGAAGTCCGGCTCCGGGACGAAGCCGTACTCCTCCCGGACGGCGGCGGCGTACGCCGCGTACGCCTCGCGGGAGCCGCCGAGGACGGCGAGGTCCGCGTCGCAGAGCACCTCGCCGTCGCGGTCGCCCGGGGCGGGGTCGTGGGTGACGGTGAGCAGGACGAGGCGCTCGACCTCGGCGACCCGCTCGGCGGGCAGGCCGGCGGCGGTCAGCGCGCGGACGGCCAAGGCGGCGCTGCGCTCCTCGTTCTCGGTGCGGTCGGGCCGGTAGACGGCATCGTGGAACCAGGCGGCGAGCCGGACGGTGTCCGGGTCGGCGGCGTGCCCGGCGAGCTCGTCGACGTGCCGCAGGACGGCGCGCAGGTGCTCGGGGGTGTGGTAGCGGCGCTGGGGCTCGGACCAGCGGCGCAGCAGCTCGCGGCCGTACGGTGCGGGGTCGACGGTGGCGCCGCAGCGGTGCAGCAGGGCGGTCCAGGCGGTGAGCAGGTCCTCGGTCGCGAAGGGCATGCGGCTCATTGTGTCGGCTGATTCCGGTGGACGGGATGTGCCGGTCAGCGATATATGTAGTCACATGACAGAACGCTCCATGCAGGAGCCCACGCTGCTTCTGCTCACCGCGCTGGCCGACGCCCCGAGGCACGGCTACGCGCTCATCCAGGAGATCGCCACGATCTCGGACGGCCGGGTCAAGATGCGCACCGGCACGCTCTACGGAGCGCTCGATCGGCTGCTCGGCCAGGGCCTGATCGAGGTCGCCGCCGAGGAGGTCGTGGACGGCCGCGCCCGTCGCACCTACGCGCTGACCGACACCGGCCGCGGCGCGCTGGCCGCCGAGGCCGAGCGGCTGCGGGCCGTGGCCACCGAGGCCGAGCGGCGGTTGTCCGTCTCGGTCGCCGTCGTCACTCCGAGGGTCAGGGGGGCCTTCGCATGAGCATGAACGGAACCGTCGCCGTCCGGACCGCCCTGGCGCTCTACCCCGTCCGCTACCGGCGCGAGCGGGGTGAGGAGTTGGCCGACGTCTTCGCCGACACCACGGCGGAGGCCGGGCCGGTGGCCAAGGTCCGGGAGCTGTTCGACCTGGGCGCGTACGGGCTGCGGATGCGGACCGGGCTGACCTCCTCCTCCGGGGGCGGGCGGCTGGCGGCGCTGGCCGCGCCACTGGTGGTCGGGGCCGCCGGAGGCCTGGCGGCGGGTCATGGGCTGCTGACCTACCTGAGCTTCGGCGCGTCGCGCGCGTCGGTGCTGTACTTCCTGCCCTTCTGGGCGCTGTGCGGCGCGGCGGTGCTCTCCGCCGTCGCGGCGCTGCTGGGGCGGTGGACGGCGGCGAAGCTGCTGGCCGTGGTGGCGGCGCTGGCGGCGGTGGTGGACCTGGTGCAGGCGGCGAGCGGGCCGGAGGTCGTCCAGCCGCTGTGGGTCTTCCTCGCCGTCTTCGAGTGGGACGGGCCGTTCGTGCTCTGGGCGCTGCTGCTGCTGGCCGCGCCGAAGGACATCCTGCCGGTGCCGACCTGGCGGGAGCGGGGTTTGGCGCTGGCCGCGGCGGTGATCACCCCGGTCGTGGCGTTCACGGACAACGTCTACACCACCTGGCACCACCTGGACCCGCAGTGGCGGGCGCTGATGATCGTGGTGCCGCTGCTGATGGCGCTGTCGGCGGTGCGCGGCTGGTACCTGGTGGCCGTTCCGGGGCTCGCGGCGCTGCCGTGGACGCTGAGCGTCAACCTGCAGGCGCTGTGGCAGCAGGAGGGCGGGGCCTGGCGGCTGCTGCCGATGGCCGTGCTGACGGTCGCGGCGGCGGTGGCGCTGGCGCTGGTGGGCCGGCCCAAGGGCACGGCCGGGCCGGGCGGGCGGCAGCCGGCCTGAGGGCGGGCGCGGCGGGGTGGCGGTCTCGCCGGGGGCGCGGGGATGTGGCAGGCTGTGCGATATGTCTAGACCAATTTTCGAAGTCATCGCGCTGACGCCCCAGGACGCCAAGGCTGCCGAGTCGGGCGGCGCCGACCGGCTCGAACTGGTCACCGACATGGCCGCCGACGGGCTCACCCCCTCCGTCGAGGACTTCGCCCGGATCCGGGCCGCCGTCGCCCTCCCGCTGCGCGTCATGCTGCGGATCCGGGACGGCTTCGCCCCCGGGGACCTGGACGAGCTGTGCACCCGGGCCGCCGCACTGCGGGCCGAGGGGGCCGAGGAGTTCGTCCTCGGCTTCCTCGACGCCGACGGCGTCGTCGATCTGGCCGCCACCACGACCGTCACCGAGGCGATCGCCGGCTGCTCCTGGACCTTCCACCGGGCGATCGACCACAGCGCCGACCGGGCCGCCCTGCGCGCCGCCGTCGGCGCTCTGCCCGGACTGGACACCTTCCTCACCTCCGGCACGGCCGCCGGTGTCGACGCCGGGCGCGAGGTGCTGGCGGCCGAGCTGGCCCGCGCGGGCGAGCCCGGGTACGCCCAGCGGATCCTGATCGGCGGCGGCCTGCGGGCCGAGCACCTCAAGGGGCTGCGGGCGGAGGGCTTCGACGCCTTCCACGTCGGCGGCGCGGTGCGGGTCGACGGCTGGCGGACGCCGGTGGACGCGGCCAAGGTCGCCGAGTGGCGGGCGCTGATCGACGCCTGAGGGCGGGCGGGAGGGGCCGGTCCCGTTCGCGGGGCCGGCCCCTTCGCCATGTGCCGGCGCGGCTAGCGGAGTTGCTCGGGCAGCGGCTCGGTGTGCAGCACCGTGAGGCCGGAGACGGCGCGGGTCAGCGCCACGTACAGCCGGCGCAGGCCGGTCCGCTCGTCCGGCTCGCCGGCGACCACCGCGGCCGGCTCGTCCAGCACCACGTAGTCGTACTCCAGGCCCTTGGCCAGCGAGGCCGGGACGAGGGTCAGCCGGGACTCGGCGCTGGTCTCGGTGCCGGGGGTGAGGTGCGCCAGCCCGGCGGCGGTCAACGCCCCTGCGAGCAGCGGGATCCTGGCGTCGGCGGCGATCAGGCCGGTCGAGCCCTCGTTCTTCAGCGCCTCCCGACAGGCCGCGACGACCGCCTCCACCGCGTCCGCCCCGTCCGCCCCGTCGACCCGCCGGATCGCCAGCGAGCCGGGCGCCTCGCGGACCGAGGTCGCCGGGGCCAGGCCCGGGGCGATCGCCGGGAGCAGCCGGGACGCGTACGCGATGACCTCCCCGGGCACCCGGAAGCCCTTGGTCAGCTCCTCGACGTGCGCCTCCGGCTTGCCCAGGTGGCGCAGCGCGTTCGGCCAACTCGCCGTCGCCCAGGGGGTGGTGCCCTGGGCGAGGTCGCCGAGGACGGTCGCCGAGCCGGTGGTGCAGCGGCGGCCGACGGCGCGGTACTGCATCGGGGAGAGGTCCTGGGCCTCGTCCAGCACCACGTGCCCGAGCGAGGGCGTGCGCTGCACCAGGTCCGCCGCCTCGTCCACCAGGACGGCGTCGGCCGGCGTCCAGCGGGCGGTCTTCACCGAGCGGCCGGGCTTGGGCCACAGCACGGCCCGCTGCTCCTCGGGGGTCAGCACTCCCTCGGCGCACTGGGCCAGGAACTCCGGGTCGGAGAGCAGCCGCAGCACCAGCTTGGCCGGGTCGACGGCCGGCCAGCACTCCTTGACCACGGCCTTGACGGCGCTGTTGCGGGCCACCGCGTCCTGCACCCGGTCGTCCGGGGCCTCCCCGGACTGCTCCATCTTCAGCAGCACGGCGTGCGCGATGCGCTGCGGCAGGGCGTCCCGGGCGGCGCCGTAGCGGATCTCGCGGCTCTTCAACTCCTCGATGATCTCCGTCACTTCGTGCACCGGGACGCGCCAGCGGCGGGAGCCCCGGACCACCACGCAGGGCTCGGTGGGCAGGGTGATCCCGGCGCGCACCGCCCGGCGCAGCACCTCGGCCATCCGGGCGTCGCCCTTCAGGCGGGCCGCCTCCGGGGTGTCCTCGCCCCTCACCTCGACGTGGGCGACCAGCTGCTGCACGGTGGCCTGGGCGACGTCCAGCTCGCCGAGGGCCGGAAGCACCTGCTCGATGTAGGAGAGGAAGGCGTTGTTCGGGCCGATCACCAGGGTGCCGGTGCGGGCCAGGCGCTCGCGGTGCGCGTACAGCAGGTACGCGACACGGTGCAGGCCGACGGCCGTCTTCCCGGTGCCGGGCGCCCCCTGGACGCAGATGGTGCCCGTGACGTCGGAGCGGACGATCTCGTCCTGTTCGGGCTGGATGGTGGCGACGATGTCGCGCATCGGGCCGACGCGGGGCTTCTCGATCTCGGCGGCGAGCAGCGCGGAGGCCGTGTCCGTCTCGGCGGGGTCGGTGAGGTGCTCGTCCTCGTACGCGGTGAGTTCGCCGCCGGTGTAGCCGAAGCGGCGGCGGCGCTCGACGTCCATCGGGTCGGTGCGGCTGGCCCGGTAGAACGGCTGGGAGACCGGCGCGCGCCAGTCGATCACCATCGGGTCGCCGTCGGCGTCGTGGACGTGGCGGCGGCCGATGTAGAAGCTCTCCCCTCCGCCGCCCGCGCTCACGCCCTCCTTGCCCGCCCTCGGGCAGGAGGGGCCCAACTCGCTGATCGGGTGGAGGTAGTCGAGGCGGCCGAAGAACAGCGGGGTTTCGGCGAAGTCGGCCAGGGCGGCGATCCTGGCCTCGATCTGGTTCTGGAGGACGACGGCGGACACCCAGGTGCCGGTCACGTCGCGCAGGTCCAGCGACTGGACGTCCTCGCGCATCGCGCGCAGTGCGGCCCGGGACGCGGCGAGGTGGTCGCGTTCGCGCTGGAGGGGATCGGTGGTGGGGGTGGCGGGCACAGCGAACCTTCCCGGCTGCCCCGGTCGCGGGCGCAGCAGATCGATGGAGCTCACAGTGGGTACGGCCGACCGTCCCTCCTGCCCGACGACGGGCAGGAGGGGCTCAGCGTGCGGTCGGCGCCTCCCCCGGCTGCCTGCGGGACACCGCCAGGTACCACGGTTCGGGAGGGGGCAGGCGGACGATCTTAGACCTGTCGGTCTCGGGGTTCCAGCCCTGCAGGTCTCAGGGGCCGCCGTACACCTGGAGGACGACCGGTGTCCCGGCGGATGCGGCCTTTGGAGTGATGCCTTGCGCCGGTCGGGTGCCTACCGTTGAAGACATGAGCAGAAAGAACAGCACGCCCCGTACGGGCCCGGCCGGTGCCACCGCCGTCCAGGGCCGCCACCGCAACCCGCTGAGCACCGCCGTCCGCAACCTCGGCATCGCCCTGGACACCGCCGCGCGGGTGATCTTCCTCGGGCGCGACGGTGTCCGTTACTGAGCGGCGTCCGTTACTGAGCGGTGTCCGTAACTGACCGTCCCCGCGGTTACAGCACGTCGTCCGCGTCGATGATGCGGTACGCGTAACCCTGCTCGGCCAGGAAGCGCTGCCGGTGGGCGGCGAAGTCCTGGTCCACGGTGTCCCGGGCGACCACCGAGTAGAAGTGCGCCGAGTGCCCGTCCGCCTTGGGGCGCAGGACGCGGCCCAGGCGCTGGGCCTCCTCCTGACGGGAGCCGAAGGTCCCGGAGACCTGGATGGCCACGGTGGCCTCCGGCAGGTCGATCGAGAAGTTCGCGACCTTGGACACCACCAGGACGCTGATCTCCTTGTTGCGGAACGCGTCGAAGAGCTTCTCGCGCTGGGTGTTGCTGGTCTCGCCCTTGATCACGGGGGCGTCCAGGACCTCCCCGAGCTCGTCCAGCTGGTCGATGTACTGGCCGATGATCAGCGTCTGGTCCTTCTCGTGCTTCTTGACCAGCGCCTCCACCACCCGCCGCTTGGTCGCGGTGGTCGCGCAGTAGCGGTAGCGCTCCTCCGGTTCGGCCGTGGCGTAGGCCAGCCGCTCGGAGTCGGTCAGGGTCACCCGCACCTCGCAGCAGTCGGCGGGCGCGATGTAGCCCTGGGCCTCGATCTCCTTCCACGGGGCGTCGAAGCGCTTGGGGCCGATCAGACTGAACACGTCGCCCTCGCGGCCGTCCTCGCGCACCAGGGTGGCGGTCAGGCCGAGCCGGCGGCGGGCCTGGAGGTCGGCGGTGAACTTGAACACCGGTGCGGGCAGCAGGTGCACCTCGTCGTAGACCACCAGGCCCCAGTTGCGGGCGTCGAACAGCTCCAGGTGCGCGTAGGCGCCCTTCCGCTTGGTCGTCATCACCTGGTAGGTGGCGATGGTGACCGGGCGGATCTCCTTCCTGGTGCCGCTGTACTCGCCGATCTCGTCCTCGGTGAGCGAGGTGCGCTTGACCAGTTCGTGCTTCCACTGGCGGGCCGAGACGGTGTTCGTCACCAGGATCAGCGTGGTCGACTTGGCGTGCGCCATCGCGGCCGCGCCGACCAGCGTCTTGCCGGCGCCGCACGGCAGCACGACGACGCCCGAGCCGCCGTGCCAGAAACCCTCGACGGCCTGCGCCTGGTACGGGCGCAGCTGCCAGCCGTTCTCCTCCAACTGGATCGGGTGCGCCTCGCCGTCCACGTAGCCGGCGAAGTCCTCGGCGGGCCAGCCGAGCTTGAGCAGCACCTGCTTGATCTGGCCGCGCTCGGAGGGGTGCACCACCACGGTGTCCGGATCGACCCGGGCGCCGACCAGCGGCACGATCTTCTTGGAGCGCAGCACCTCCTCGAGCACCGGCCGGTCGGTGGTGGTGAGCACCAGCCCGTGCGTCGGGTGCTTGAGCAGCTGGAGCCGCCCGTACCGCCCCATCGTGTCGGCCACGTCCACCAGCAGCGCGTGCGGCACCGGGTAGCGGGAGTACGTCACCAGGGCGTCCACCACCTGCTCGGCGTCGTGCCCGGCGGCGCGCGCGTTCCACAGCCCGAGCGGGGTCACCCGGTACGTGTGCACGTGCTCGGGTGCGCGCTCCAGCTCGGCGAACGGCGCGATGGCGCGGCGGCAGTCGGCGGCCTTGGGGTGGTCGATCTCCAGGAGAAGAGTTTTGTCGCTCTGGACGATGAGCGGTCCGTCGTTCACGCGGGGGAGCCCTCCACTGGCTGACTGGCTGGATTCACAGGCTGGATCGGTCGGCAGGCTGGATTGACGCAGACCCTCCAGTGTCGCTCATTCCGCGGGGTACGCGGGCGGGCTCTCCTGCCACTCTTCCGGGGCGGCCCCGCGGCCTGCGGCTCCGGGGCCGTGGGTGGTGACGGGGTGACTACCGTCCGTGTCGCTCGTTGAGCTGGGCATGCACAAGTCGAAGCGTGTTCTCACCGCCCTCGCCCTGATGGGCACGGCCTTCGCCGCCACCGCCGCCTCGGCCGGCTCCGCCCACGCCCTCGCGGGCATCGGCGAGGGCCCCGGCGGCCTGATCGCGGCGCCGGGCTTCCTGCTCGCGGACACCGTCACCGGGGGCGGACTTCCGGTCGGGCAGGGGCAGATCGGCAGCCTGGCGGACAAGGCGATCACGGAGAAGATGAAGGAGGCGAAGGGGCACTGAGGCCCACGCGTCAGTCTCAGTCCTCAGTCCTCAGTAGCCCTCAGTCCCCAGTCCTCGGTCGTCACTCGTCGAGTTCGGCGACGCCCGTGATGCGGTGGAGGGCGAAGGTGCGCAGTTCGTCGGCGTGGTGGTCGAAGGCGGTGACGAAGCCGCCTTCGACCTTGACCGGGTCGATGATGCGCTGGCTGGCGATGCCCTCGGCGTTGAGGTAGCCGATCCACATCCGTTCGCCGAGCAGGACGGCGGTCTGCAGCGCGGCCAGGGTCTCGGCGGCCGCGGTGCGGGGGAGTCGGCGCGGGTCGGGGGTGGCCTCGCGGCGGGAGGCGGTGGCGGCGCGGTCGCCGGCCCGGATGGCCTTGATCGCGGCGGCGAGCAGGGTGTCGTCCGGGGCGGGCGGGCCGTCGGGGACGGGCGTGGGCGCCGTGCGGGGCGGGGTGCGGTGGGTGTCCGGGCGGGTGATCAGCACGTCGCCCTCGGCGGATTCGGCGGCCGGGGCGTACCCCATCGTGCGCAGGGCGGCGAGCAGGACGTCCGGCGCGGCCGGCGAGGCGAGGACGGTGGGGGCGAGCATCCGTAGCCGCAGGTCGGCGGCGCGGCGGTCGGCGAGCACCTCGCCGAGCAGGGACGGGTCGTCGCAGCGCAGGTAGGAGGAGGCGGCGCCGACGCGGAGGATGCCGTGGCGGCGGGCGACGTCGTCGATCAGGTAGCTGAGCGGCTGCGGGACGGGCGTGCGGCTGTGCTGTGCCAGGAAGGTCTGCAGGTCGGCGGCGGTGCGGCCGGCGTCGAGGGCACGGCGCACGGACCCCGGGGTGAACCGGTAGACGGTGGCGCCGCCCTTGGACTCGATGTCGGCGCAGAGCGCGAGCGCCTGGGCGAGCGGGGTGAGCAGCGGGCCGGGGGCGATCGCGGTGAGGTCCGGCTGGAGGATCACGTGGTCCAGCGGCTGCGGCAGCAGCGGGGCGAGCACCTCGGCCGGGTCGGACTCGGCGGTGAGCAGGGCGCGGGCGGGGGCGGCGAGGGCGCCGCGGCCGGTGATGCCGAGGAGTTCGGCCTCGGCGAGCGTCCAGGTGGTGAGGTCGTCGCGCAGCTCGCGGCCGTCCGGGCCGGTCGGGCCGCCGCGCAGCGGGCGCTGCCAGCGCAGGGTGGGCAGCAGTTCCTCGGCGGTGGCGGCGGTGCCGGGCGGCAGTTCGGCGAGCAGGGCGAGGGTGGCGCGGCGGACGGACGGGGCGAGGGTGCGGTCCAGTTCGGGGCCGAGGGCGGCGCGCGCCTTGCCCTTGCCGTCCGGGGTGCCGGTGAGGGCGGCCACGCGGGTGGCGGTGAGCCAGGCGGTGGCCAGGATGGTCCAGCGTTCGGGGGTGTCCAGCTTCAGCCAGCCGTCGTACGCCGGGGTGGGTGCCCAGCACTCGTCGACCTCGCCGTCGGGGGCCAGCAGGCCCGCGGTGTAGGCGAGTTCGAGCCAGAACGCGGCCTGCTGCTCGGTGGTTTCCAGGGTCTGGGCGGTGCGCTTGAGGTCCCGTACGCCGAGGCCGCCGGCCCGCAGGGTGGGGGGCGGGTTGAGGCCCCAGGCCTCCAGGACTTCCTCGACGGTCTTCACCGCGGTGTGCGCCTGGCCGGCGGCGGCACTGTCCACAGCCTGTGGATCGCGCGGCGCGGCGGCGGGCGCGGGCTCGGGCTGGAGCGGTTCGACGGTGCGGTGGGTGCGGCCGCCGCGCAGGTGCAGGGCCAGCTCGCGGGGCAGCACGACGCTGCCGGGGCTGGTCGGCAGCAGCAGGCCCCGGGCGAGCAGCCACTCGACGGGGCTCTGCGCGTCCTCGGCGGTGACCGGGCGGGTGGCGTCCGGGACGGTGCCGGTGGGCGGCCCCCAGACCAGCCGCTCCAGCAGGCGCAGCGCGGCCTCGGGGGCGGTGGCGAGCAGGGCGGCGCAGCGGGCGCGGTCGGTGAGCAGGGAGGTCAGGGCGGCGACGGCGGTGACCGGGTCCGGGGTGGGCGGCTGGCCGGCCGAGGCGAGCAGCTGCTGCAGCCGGGCCGGGGACATGCCGGCGGTGGCGTCGGCGAGGGTCGGGCCGAGGCCGGTGCGGCCGGGGTTGGCGGCGGTCGGGGCGAGCGCCTCGCGCACCGCGAGGACCAGCCGCAGGCCGTTGTCCGGGCCCCAGACCAGCGCGCGGTCGCGCAGGGCGGCGATCGCGCGGGGCAGCTCGGCGGCGACGGCGGCCCGGTCGGCCGGGGTGAGCGGGGTGGCGCCGGGGTGCGGCTTGACCTTGGCCGGGCCGGTCAGCAGCGTCCGTACGGTGGCCAGGCCGGTGCCGTCCGGGGCGGTGGCCAGGGCCTCGGCGACCTGGAGGGTGAAGCGGTCCAGCCGCTCCAGGGCGCGCAGTGCGGAGGCGCGCGAGGACAGTCGGGCGGACAGCTGGGTGAGGTCACCGGGGACGGGGTTCAGCAGGTCGGGGCGGGAGCGGAACAGGGCGGCGAGCGCGTCGTCGGGACGCGCGCGCAGCTCCTCGGCGAGGGTGCGGGGGCCGGTGGCGGACCTGCCCTGGCGTTGAGGGCCCTGCTGTGTGGTCATTCGACCTAGGTTAGTCGCGTGCGCCGACGGCCGGGCCCCTGCTGCGGCGGGTGCCCCCGGCGGGGGAGCGCGGGCTCCGGTCAGCGCGGCGGGACTCGCGCGGGCGGGGCCCGGTGGGTAGCGTCACGGCCGAGGGCGGTTCGGTGGGCGGCCGCGCTCCCAGTGGGCGGGCCGGGCGAGGCGGGGTGTCGGTGATGACGGACGGCGAGTGGTGGCGCAAGAGCGGGCCGTGGAACGAGCGGGCGGGGGTCTCGGGTCCGGACGCGTCGGGCCCGGGTGCGTCGGGGCCTGGGGCGTCGGGGCGTGGGCCGTCGGAGCGGTCCGGGGCGCCCGGGGCTCCGGCGGACGACAGCGTGCACGGCCCGTCGGCGGCTCCCGCCGCGCCCGGCGGCATCCCGAACGTGTCGCTGGACCTGCCGGGCGTCGCCGGGCCCGAGACCGGTTCGGAGGCCATTCCGCCGCCGCTGGTGCAGAGTTCGGGCCCGTGGACGATGACGATGCTCGACTTCTCGGACGCCCCGCGGCCCGCGCCGAAGCCGATCCCCGAGCAGCGCGTGGTGGAGGAGGCGGCGCCGGCCGACCAGCCCGCGACGAAGCCGGGGAGGCAACGGAAGGCGAAGGCCAAGGCCGCCGCTGCCGGTGCCGCCCCGGGCAAGGGTGCCCGCAGGCCGTCCCCGTTGATCCTGCTCTCCTGCGGACTGCTCGTCGGCGGCGCCGTGTCGGGCTTCTTCCCGGCGATGCTGGCGGGCTGGGGGCTCGGCTACCTGACCCGGCAGATCTCGGACCTGACGCGCAAGTTCGTGATCCTCGGCATTCCGCTGGTCACCATGAGCGCGTCCACGCTGTTCACGATGCAGCACGCCAAGCAGAGCGGTGGGGCCGCCACCCAAACCGGTTCGCCGCTGGGTGCGTTCAGCTGGTCGATGGCGCCGGGGGTGCTGCGGACGGCCGCGGTGGGGGTTGTTTTGTTTTGGTTTTTGGGTGCGTGGCGCCGGGGGGGGGGGGGGCGGGGCGCCCCCCCCCCCCCCCCCCCCACCGCCGAACGCCGCACCCGTTCGTCCCGGCCTGTTCGTCCGCACCCGTTCGCGCGGGCCGCCGCGGCAGGAACTCCCTGGAGGAGCGCTCCATTAGAGTGCGGCCGGACGAGTGGAGGTGGCGCGGTGCGGATCGTGGTGGACGATCTCTCGGGGCCGGAGATCGCGGCGTTCCTGGCCGAGCACGTGCGGGAGATGCGGTCGATCACGCCGCTGGAGAGCAAGCACGCGCTGGACCTCGACGGGCTGCGGCGCCCGGAGGTGACCTTCTGGTCGGTGCTGGACGGGCCGGAGCTGGTCGGCTGCGGCGCCCTCAAGCAACTGGGCGGCGGGCACGCGGAGCTCAAGTCGATGCGCACCAGCGCCCGGCGCAAGCGCAGCGGCGTCGCCTCCCTGCTGCTGACCCACATCATCGCGGAGGCCCGGGCACGCGGGTGCACCCGGCTGAGCCTGGAGACCGGATCGGCCGAGTTCTTCCGGCCGGCGCGGGAGTTGTACCGGAAGTTCGGGTTCGAGGAGTGCGAGCCCTTCGGGGAGTACCGGCCGGACCCGCACAGCACGTTCATGACCCGGTGGCTCCAGGAAGCCGAGTAGCGGTCCGGCCGCCTGACGCCCGGCGGGTAGCAGGGTAGTCGGCTAGCCGAGGGCCGCGAAGCCCGTGCAGAGCAGGCGGATGCTGCGCGCGAACTTCTCGTCCTGGCTCAGTCGCGGGATCAAGTCGCCCATGATCAGGGGGAACCGCTCGCGCAGGTCGGCGAGGAGCTCGGCGGTGACGGTCGGCGGGGCGGTCGGCTGGTTCTGCTCCTGGAGCACGAAGCCGGTGACGTGGCTGAGCAGGGTGTCGGCGGCGATGCCGCAGTGTTCGGCGGGCAGGCCGGCGTCGAGCAGGGTGCGGAGCAGGCGTTCCATCAGGGAGAGGGCGCCGGTGCTGAGCACGCCGGGGCTCTCGGCGAGGAGTTGGGCGCCGCCCGGGTGCTGCTTGATCTCCGAGCGCAGGCTGGTGGTCTGGGCTTCGACCCGGTCCTGCCAGGCGGCGGTGGGCGGGAGCGCGGCGAGGGCTTCGGTGCCCGCGTCGTAGGCCCGGCGGCAGACCCGGTCGGCCATCAGGGCCAGCAGTTCCTCCTTGCCGCGCACGTGGTAGTACAGGCTGCCGGCGTGGGCGTCGAGCCGGTCGGCGACCTGCCGCATGGACAGGGCGTGGTAGCCGACCTCGGCGAAGACGGCCATGCCCGCGTCGACGATGCGTTCCTTGGTGAGCTTCACGAGATCCACCGCTTCGGCTTCATGGGGCCTACCGTACAACGTTTTCCAACACCGTTTGAAAACTGTGCTAGCTTTGCGTCGTCGAAGTTTCGAACAGCGTTGGAAAGCGCTGGAACCGGGGGAGTGACGGGCATGGGGGCGATCGTCTTCAACGTGACCACGGCTGCGCTGATGGTCATGATGGTCAACTGCGGGCTCGGGGTGGTCGGCCGCGACACCCTGCGCGGGAGGCCGGTCCCGTGGGCGGCCGTCGCCCTGACCGCGATAGCCGTCGGCGGCGTCCTGCTCCAGCTGGTCTGGTCCGGCGCCATGGACGCGCTGGACGCCGACCCCGCCAAGTCCGGCTGGTGGCGCGAGTTCACCTCGGTATTCATGCAGAACGGCGGCCTCTTCGGCAGCCTGTGGAACATCGTCACCCTGGCCGCCGTCGCCGCACTCGCCCAGTGGTACTGGGGCGGCCCGCTCACCCTCGGGTTCTTCCTCGCCGGCATCCTGCTGCCCGGCCGGATCGACACCCTCCTCGGCCTCGGCGACGGCCCCAGCACCGACCCCCGCAACTTCGCCGGCAGCTCCGGTGCCACCTACTTCCTCGGCGCCACCCTCGCCCTGGCCTTCCTCACCCGCACCCGCCTGCCCAAGGAACTCGCTCTGGCGGTCGGTGTCCCGGTGCTGGGCCTGGCGATGTGGCTCGCCCAGGACAACGGCCACGGTCTGGTCTCCGTCTACGGGTTCGCCCTCGGCGCGGGCGTCTGGGCCGTCCGCCGCTCGGTGGCGCGGCGGTAGCACGGGCCCGGGGCGCGGCCCCGAACTCCCGCCCGCTCGCTGGACGGGACGCGCTCCGAGGGCTGTCACATCCGTCCGCCGGGATCCGTCGGTGCAGTAGTGAACCACCGATGACGGTACGAAGGGACGGCAGCGCGATGCTGACGAACATCATGTACGTGACGGTCTACGTGACCGACCAGGAGCGCGCCCTGAAGTTCTACGCCGACCAGCTCGGCCTGGAGAAGCGCATCGACCACCCGGGCCCGGACGGCCGCTTCCTCACCGTGGCCGTCCCCGGCAGCCCGCTGGAGATCGTCCTCTGGCCGCACGCCCCGTCCGCCGGGCAGCCGGCCGAGCGCCTGGCGGGCGGGACGCCCGGCCCGGTCTTCATCGAGTCGGACGACCTGCGGGCGGACTTCGAAGCGCTGCGGGAGCGCGGCGTGACCTTCGAACAGCCGGAACCGGAGGACTACGGCTTCGGCATCCGCGTCGAGGCCGTCGACCCGGACGGCAACCGGATCTCCCTGCGTCAGCGCGCCGCCTGGCAGAGCGGCGGCGAGGGCTGAGCGGCTGAGGCCTCGGGGCGGCGGCCGCCCCGCCGGGGGAGCGGGGGGTTAACACCCGTACGGCACGGGTGCTTTCCCCGTTCTTCGCGGCCGTCCGTCCCACCAGACTCGGGGCATGCCCACACAGCCCGTGATGATGACCAAGGCCCCTGAAGCCTCCGGGGGCCCCGCGCCCGCCGAGGCCCCCGGGGCCCCCGCCCCGCAACCGGACGGCGGCGGTAGCGACTTCGCCCAGTTGAGCCGCCGGATAGCCGCCGAAGGGCTGCTCGACCGGCGCCCCGGCTACTACGCCGCCCGCGTGGGCCTGGTGCTCGCCGCGTTCCTCGGCGGCTGGTGGGCAGTGTTCGCGCTGGGTGACACCTGGTGGCAGCTCGGCCTGGCGGCGGCGATGTCCGTCGTGTTCGCCCAGATCGGGCTGGTCTCGCACGATCTGGCGCACCGCCAGGTGTTCAGCCGGCGACGGCCGAGCGAGATCGGCGGGCGGATCGCCGCCAACCTGCTGATGGGTATGAGCTACGGCTGGTGGATGAACAAGCACACCCGCCACCACGCCAACCCGAACCACGAGGAGCGGGACCCGGACGTGGCCCCCGACCTCGTCGTGTGGTCGCAGCGGCAGGCCCGGCAGGCGAGCGGGCTCGCCCGGTTCATCGGCCGCCGGCAGGCGTACCTGTTCTTCCCGCTGCTCCTGCTGGAGGGCCTCAACCTCAGCTTCAACAGCTTTCGCGCACTGCGCAGCCCGGTGATCAAGCGGCCGCTGCTGGAGGGCGCCCTGCTGGTCGTCCACTTCGCGGCCTACTTCGTGCTGGTCTTCGCCGCGCTGCCGGTCGGCAAGGCCGTCGCCTTCCTGGCCGTGCACCAGGCGCTGCTGGGCGTCTACCTGGGCTGCGTCTTCGCCCCGAACCACAAGGGCATGCTGATGGTGACCCCGGAGATGCGGCTCGACTTCCTGCGCCGCCAGGTGCTCACCTCGCGCAACGTGCGCGGCGGCCCGGTCCTCGACTCGATGATGGGCGGGCTCAACTACCAGGTGGAGCACCATCTCTTCCCCAGCATGCCGACCGCCGCGCTCGGGCGGGCTGCGCGGATCACGCGGGAGTTCTGCGCGGAGAAGGGCATTCCGTATTACGAGACGGGGCTGCTCCGCTCCTACCGGGAGGTCCTCGGGCACCTACACCGGACCGGGGAGCCGATTCGCTCGGGTGAGTGAGGGGGGCGGACCGGGGGGGGGGGGGGGGGGGTGGGTGGGGGGGGGGGGGGGGGGGGGGGGGGGGGGGGGGGGCGGTCGCCCCCCCCCCCCCCCCACTCCGGTGATTCTCGGCGCCCTCAGCTGGAACTGGGCACCGGGTTGGTCGGGGTGTCCAGCCACACCGTCTGGCCGGTGGGCGTGACGGTAAGGCCGAACCGGTCGCAGCCCGGGCGGCCCTGGGCCTCCCACCAGTGGCAGGCGGCCTCCACCTCGTCCCAGAGGCGGCGCGGGCCGGACTGGACGACCTCGTAGGAGGTGCGGTCAGGCTCCCAATCGACGGTGGCCCAGGAGGTGACGGCCGTGTCATGCAGCCACAGGGTGTAGCTGCCGTCGGCGTAGCGCTCGATGAAGGGGAACGCCTCGGGCACTTGGACACCGATGGCGAACATGGCCGGCCAGTCGGCGATGTCCTCCGGGGAGAGGTGCGTTGCTGTCTTCTCGCCGTCCGCCGGCCAAGGCCCGGACAGGTACGCCAGGCTGCTGGGGCGAGTGGCGCGCTGCTGGCGGAGCCGCATGAAGGCGGACGACCCGACGAACCGGCCGCTCGCCGTGCCGTCGGCGGCGACGGTGAGCCGGACGACGGCCTCCCCGCCGCACTCGGGGCCCCACGGTGCGACGATCAGCCCGCCGGGGCGGGACTGTTCGATCCAGGGGTACGGGATCCGGCCGACGGAGCAGGTGGCGATCACCCGGTCGTAGGGGGCGCCGTCGGGGTGGCCGGCGGCTCCGTCGCCGACCACGGGCGTGGGGTGGAAGCCGGCGCGGGAAAGGCGCAGGTGCGCGTCGGCGGCGTTGTCGCTATCGACCTCGACCGTGACGACGTTGCCGGAGCCCAGGCGGTGGGAGAGGAGAGCGGCATTCCAGCCCGTGCCAGTGCCGATCTCCAGTACCCGGTTGCCGGGCTCGACGTCCAGAACGGCGAGCATCGAGAACACCATGGTGGGCATGGAATTGGAGGACGTGGGGATGGTGCCCCGGCCGTCCCCGGTGTGGTCGCCGTCGTCCCACTGGGTGGTGAGCGGGACGTCCGAGTAGACAGCGTGCCACCAGGCGCCGGGGTCGGCGTGCCGGTTCACGGCGTCGCCCTGGTGTACGCCGTCGCCCTGACCGGGCCAGACGAGGGCGGGGACGAACCAGTGCCGGGGGACGGCCTGAAAAGTAGGCAGCCAGTCCGAGCTGAGGGACCCGTTCGCGATGAGCGCGGAGGCCAGCCGGGTCCGACCGGCCTCCGCTTCGTGCTGCTCGCTCACGCGTCAGCGGCCCGTCGCCGGACCGCTGCCGTCCGAGGAGTTCCCACCCTCGTCGCTGCCGCCCCCGCCGTGCTTGTTGCCGCTGTTGCTGTCGTCCTGCTGGCCACCACCGGTCCCGGAGCCGGACCCGCCACCGTGCTTGCCGTCGTCGAACACGGGCATGGAATTTCCCTCTTTTCTCGGTCAGGCCAAAGACTTACCTTGGCCTGCGTGCCAAAAGTGCGTCCGGAGAACGACGTTACGGAGCCAGTGACTCGATGCCCCACTGGTTTGCATCGATTTGCAGACGATCAGCTCAGCATGTCAAGGGCGGATGTGATCAACGTCCGCGCCTGAGAGCCGTAGACAGCATTCCTTGAGAGTCCGCGAACGCTTTGAGGTAATCGGCGATCTCGCCCGGCTCTGTTACCGTGACCGCAGCTGACAGGAGTTCGACGTGCACTCGACTCTCGTCGAATATTGTGAACGTCTCCAGCGCCCACATGTTGCGCCGTGCCGTGAAAGGGATGACCCCCAGTGACACGGCGGGAAGCGACATCGTTGAAAGAAGATGGCGCAGCTGAAGCGCCATCGTCGACGCATCGCCGAGCCGGTAGCGCAGCACAGATTCCTCGATCAGCAGGGCAAGGCTGCGGCCGGATTGATGGATGATCTCCGAGCGGGCAAGCCGCGATGCTACTGCGTCGCTGACGTCGTCAGGAGTGCCGCGGAACGACGCGATGGAAGACAGCAGTGCTGTTGCGTAGCCAGAGGTTTGAAGAAACCCTGGGATGACGTTCGAGCAGTAGGAGCGGAATCTCCTGGTCCGCTGATAGAGCGGGACGGATGATTCCTGGAGGCGGCGCAGCCCGGTTTGTTCCAGGCGGCGCCACTGAACGTACATCGAGTCGGCGATACGGTTCGCGGCTACCAGGTCTTCCGCCTGGTCTTCGGCACCGCACGCCAGACACCACGCCCTGATATCGGCATCGGCGGGTGGAGTCTTCCCGTTCTCGATCCGGGAAGACTTGGATTCCGACCAGCCACAACGGAAGGCCAGCTCACGCCCTGTGATTCCGGCGTCCATGCGCACCTCGCGTAGGCGTGCGGCGAGTGCTTCACGTGCCGCTTGTGCGCTGGATGACGGGGAGGGCATGGGCTGGCTGTCCGGTCAGATCTCGTATTCATCGTGGGGGATGGACCGGTTCCAGACGGCCTCGAACGCGTGGCTGTGAAGAGCCGCCAATTCCGGGGAATTGGTGATTTCATCCTCCACGGTCGCGCCGTCGCCGGAGAAGTGGTGGATGCGAAGGCGGGTTCCGTCGAACGCCCAGTAGTCGTTACTAGGGATCAGCAGGTCGATTGCCAGCCGGCGTGGTAGCCATCGCACCTGTTCGCCCGCCTCGATGTTGGCGCGGGTCATGTAGTGCTCCCACCTGATGTAGTCGCTCACGGGCTCGGAGATGATCCGGGCACGTCGGACGACCACTCCTCGTGCCGTGGCCTCGGCGATGACCGTGTGGAAGGGCAGCCACCATGACTGCCGGTCGGTCCAGTCGGTCTGTCTGCCGGCCTTCCAGGCCTCGAACCGCTCATTCGTTCCGTAGTCGTCGCGGGTTTCCAAGTGAACGGCAGACTTGCTGCAGCCCGCCATCAGTTCAGCGAAGTTGGGCGAGCCGTTCTGCGGCGGCATCACAGGCCTCCCTCAGTAGGGGCACCATTCGGGCCGGCATGCGGATGACGTCTTCGTAGTCGGGAATCGAACCAGTCTTCAAGCACTCGGCCTCGGTCTCGTCGCTGGCCTTCCAGCCCTGCAGCACGAGGTCGGCGTTCTCCTGGTCGCCCCAGACGCTCGGGCAGTGGTCCGTGTCGGTGTCCGGGTCCATTCCGAAGAACTGCAGTTGCATGTCAGTCTCCCCGATCTCGGATTGCCTGTGCTTGCACGACAATCTCGCCCAGCCATCCGTGACGTCAAGTGGATCCATCGTTGGTGCAAGTTGCCGCAAGTCGATGAACAACAGGGGCTCGGGCATGGGAGATTGGATGCAAAGTGTGTCGTGCCTAGCGGGAGAGTTGCCCCGCGATGAGGGGCGGCCTTGTCGGCCTAGGGCAGGGAAGCAGGAAGTCGGTGGCGCCGACTTCCTGCTCGGTGCGTGTGGTTGGAGGGTGCCGGCGATGGGCAGGCGGGTTCGTCCCGGAGGTGGCAGGTGGCAGCTGAACCCACTCTTGAGGAGCTGCTGCGCACGTGCTGCCGGTCAGCCGTTCACCTGGAAATGCGGGACGGGTACATGCGGGACGATCCGCTGTACCTGCGCCGGCAGGCTGGGCATCGCGATGATCGTTCGGACCGCGCATCCTGGTGGAGTCCATGGCTCCAGCTCGTCGCCGATGCGACGGCCCGGGGAGTGGAGGTGCGTCGGGCCCGAGTGGTGTCCGAGCCGGTCAGCGAGTACATCAGGTTCGAGCACGAGATCACGTTCCGAAACATCGCTTCGGGTGAGATGGTCCGGTGGTTGCCGTGTCGCCGTACGTGGTGGTCCACCACTTCAGCGGTGAAGGGGACTTCGTGGACGACGAGACCACGGAGGATCTGGTGGTCGTGAAGCTCTGCACGTCGGCCTTCGCCGCAGTGTGGAAGCGGGGAATCCCGCACGAGGATTACGTGCCCGTGTCCGCAGACGCCATCACCGGTCGGTTGAGGTGGGATGGGTGAGGTGGATAGGGGGCGGAGCAGGAAGTCGGTGGGGCCGACTTCCTGCTCCGTGGGGGCGGCTACAGGATGTCGGCGATGGCGACGCTGGTGGAGTGATCGTCGGCCTCCGTCAGGAGGGCGCCGCCCGGGGCCCAGAGGGCGGCGCCGCCGCAGCCGGTCCAGGGGCCGGACGGGCCGACGTGGTTGGAAAGGACCACGTGCATGTTCGTGTCCCTGGCGATGCCCGGGTAGAGGGTCGCGCGCTCGTGGATGCCGTCGCCGGTGCCGTAGAGGGAGCTGGCGAGGTGGACGTCGCAGCCGTCGGCGGCGCCGCGGGAGACCAGGTCGGGGATGTGGTTGTCGAAGCAGGTGGCGAGGGCGAAGCGGAGGCCACCGAGTTCGAAGCGGCCGTCGCGGTCGCCCGCGGTGAAGACGCTCTGCTCGGTGTCGTAGAGGTGCTGCTTCAGGTAGGTGGTGATCAGTTCGCCGTCGGTGCCGTAGACGAACGTGCCGATGGCGGGCCGGGGCCCGTCGGTCGGGACGGCGCAGTTGATCACGGTGGCGACGCCGGTGGAACGGAGGGCGTCCAGGCGGGCGTCGTCCGGGGTCACCCACAGGCTAGGCTCGTTGGCCACGGCATCCAGCTCGTATCCGCTGAGGGCGAGTTCGGGGAAGACGATCAGTTCGGCACCCTGCGAGTGCGCCTGCCCGGCGAGGGCGGTCAGTTGCCGGATGTTGGCCGGGATGTCGGCGGGGGCGCAGGTCAGCTGGGCAGCGGCGATCTTCATGGGGACGAGCATGGCACGGGCCGGGAGTAGGAAGTCGGGCTGGCCGACTTCCTACTCCGGGCAGGGTTGGGTAGGTCAGGTGTGGTGGTCGAATTCGCCGGCCTTGATGCCGTGGAGGAGGGCGGCGAGGGCGGCGGGGGTGGTGCGGAGGACGAGGTGGCCTTCGTCGGACTCGCGGAGTTCGAGTGCCCCAGAGGCCGTGCGAATCTCCACGCACTCGCTAGAAGCGCCGCTGTAGCTGGACTTCTGCCATTCGGAGTCACGCATACTTCCCTCGCACTTCATCCCCGACGGATTGGATGAACTCCCTCGACTCGGCTTCGGAGAGAGCCACGGAGCTCAGATGCTCAAACACGCTCCGGTGGCGGATCAGGCCTGCCGGGGCGTCGAAGAACAGGCATCCCGCGACAGTATCCATCTGAAGCGTGGCGAGCTCAGGCACAGGGCCCTCGATGAACATGATGTTCTCGCCGCAGCCCGGGAAGGTGTCGAGGTCGAAAGGCACTACACGGACGGAGAACCGTCCGGCCAACGAGTCCCCGATGAGATGGTCGAGTTGATCGGCGAGGACCCGAGGCCCTCCGAACTGCATTCGGAGCGCTGCTTCGTGGATGAAGGAGACGCATGGCACTCCGCTTTGCCGGGCGGCCTCTTTTCGGCGCATGCGGAAGGATGTTCTGGCTTCGAGGTCGTGGCTGGGGATGAAGGGGGCGAACCGCGAGAACACTGCAGCCGCGTAGGCCTCGGTCTGCTGCAAGCCTGGGAGGTAAGTTGTGGCCCAGGTCGAGATGCTGTGCGCGTTCGCCTCAAGCTCTGCGATCTCCAGGAAGTCGGTGGACAGCGCCCCGCGATATTCCTCCCACCAGCCCTTCCTCCGTTCCGAAGCCATGTTGGCCAAAGCATCGATCAGTGGCTGGTTGGTGCACTGGCATGTGGCGGCGATGGTCCGCAGCCGCTCTGGGCTGATCCCGCCCTTGCCGCTCTCCATCTGCGTGATCTGGGCTGGCTGGATCCCGAGTTCGCGGGCCAACTGGCTGCCGCCGAGGCCGGCCTGCTCCCGCATCCTCCGCAGCTCGGTCCCCAACCGCCGCTGGCGCAGGGTTGGGTTCGGTCGAAGCGCCATGGCGTCCTCTCTGCCGGTCTGAGATCAGTGTGCCCCACGTTAGGGGGAACCTTTTCACGACGGGCTCAAATTTGAGTCGGCGTGCGCTATGGTCGTTCTCACATCGATCCGACGGGTCGTCAGTAAGGCCTGCTCGCAGGCACCGCAGAGCAGCCATGCCCATCTGCCTGGCCTGGCTCACGGCGACCTATACCCGCCGGATCTCCACACCCCATCACGCCCGGGAGAACTCCCATGCGTCACCTCAACACGCCCTCTTTCGCCCTCACCCGCCAGTCCCTCCGCGACGCGATGATCCGCTCCGGCTGGCACCCCTCCTGCACCTTCGACGCCGAACTCGCCCTCGGCGAACTGCTCGTGAACGCCTGGCGGCACGGCCGCACCCCCGCGCCTGTGGTCCAGATCCTCTTCCTCGACCGGACCCTCCGGGTCTCGGTCTCCGACGAGAGCCCCGTCCCTCCCGACCCCTGCACCCCCTCGCCGCTCGCGGAATCCGGCCGGGGTCTCCAGCTCGTCGCCGGCCTCACCAACCGCTGGGGTGTCGACCCGCAGGAGCGCGGCAAGTCCGTCTGGTTCGAGCTGGACGCCGCCTGATGACCGTCCCCCGCCGCCGCCCCATGAAGCCGACCGACCCCAGGATCCGCTACTACACCGACGACCACATCCGCACGCTCCTCGCCGAACTCCAGGAGCGCGGCAAGAAGTTCGGCCTGCTCTTCCCCTCCGCGAGCACCGACAAGACCATCGACGGCCGCATCCTCATCCGCTTCAACACCGCCCCGGCATCGACGCTCCTCAACCTCCTCGGCCTGCTCCTCGACGCCGAGAGAACCGCCACGTGCGATTCCTGATCGCGACCGCCTTCGCGGTCCTCCTCGCCCTCGCGGTCGCCACGGTCGCCCTGGGCGTCATCACCGCCCTCCGTGCGGCCCCGCCGGACGAAGACGCCTGAGCGAGAACAGCCGAAGACCTCCTGTTCTGCCCGCCCCGCCCCGCTCAGCTCTTCCTCTCGAAGCCCGCCAGCAGTCCGCGCGGGTCGAAGGTCACCCGGATCCGAGCGATCTTCCCGTTCTCCACGTGCATCCAGTTCGCCGTCGGCGCCGGCGGCGCGATCCTGGTGTGCAGCTCGAACCAGGTGATCACCTCGTCGCCTTCCGCCACCCGTACCTTCACGTCGATCTTCTCCAGCACCTGCCCGAGGCCCTTCAGCCCGCCCAGTGCCTCCTCCACCCCGGACGCCGTGCCCAGCGCCCCGACGAAGTCGACGTCGTCGGCCAGCAGGCCCCGAAGGGTGCCGAAGTCGCCCGCCTCCCAGGCGGTGAAGTAGGTCTCGGCCAGCTCGCGTGCGGTCTTCGTGGTCGTCATGTCTCCATCCTCCTGGCCCCCAACTCATCCGTCCAACAGATGGATCCGATAGGTCCCATCACCATCAGCGATGAATCGAGGTGACATCCAGTGAACGCCGAACGACCGGTCGCGCGCCGCCGACCCCTCCACCAGTGACGCACCGTGGCTGCCCTACCGCCCGATGCGCGAGCCCTCGTCGTAGCCGGCCACCAGAGCTACCGTCCGTCATCGGCGCAGCTCAAGCACGGTTTCACGGTGAGTAAATGTCAGTTGATGCGGTTTCGGCCGACCCAGCCTGGCAAGGCGCTGGTCAGTCGAAGTGTGAAGGAGGCGTGAAGTCGATGATCACCGAACAGCAAGCCCGCTCGATGCTGCACCACCCCGTCCACGACGCGGAGGACAGCAAGATCGGCAAGGCGGACCACGTGTTCCTCTCCGACGTCACCGGCAAGCCGGAGTGGGTCAGCATCAAGACCGGCTGGTTCGGGACCAGCGAGTCTTTCGTCCCGATCCGTGACGCCCGGGTCGTCGGCGACCACATCGTGGTCCCGTACCTGAAGGACAAGGTCAAGGACGCACCGCTGGTAACCGTCGAAGACGGCGGCCACCTCTCCGAGCGGGAGGAGCGCCGCCTCTGCCGGCACTACGGCATCGCCTGGGACGAGGCCTGGAAGGCCGCCAACCAGCCCGGCGAGGGCGGCTGGGCCCACGCCGGACGCGGATCCGCCGCTGAGACCACCGCTGGGACCACCGCCGGCCGTGCCGGCGCCCGCCGGGGCGAGGACGACGCGATGACCCGCTCCGAGGAGCAGATGCGCGTCGGCGTCGAGCGGTACGAGACCGGTAGCGCCAAGCTGCACAAGTACGTCGTCACGGAGGAGCAGCAGCAGACCGTTCCGGTGCGCCACGAGGAGGCCCGCATCGAACGCGAACCCATCACCGAAGCCAACCGGGACGCGGCTCTGTCCGGCGAGCCCATCTCGGAGGCCGAGCACGAGGTCACCCTGCACGCCGAGCGCCCGGTCGTGCACACCGAGGCCGTTCCGGTGGAGCGGGTGCGGCTGGTGACCGAGGAGCACGTCGACGAGGAGACCGTGAGTGGCCAGGTGCGCAAGGAACGCATCGAAGCCGAACTCTCCGCCGAGGAACAGCAGCGGCTGCGGGGCAAGGGGACCCGGGGCGAGGACCGTCGTCGGTGAGCCGTCGTCGGTGACCGCCCCCGGCGGGGGGGGGGGGGGGGGGGGGGGGGGGGGGGGGGGGGACGGGGGGGGGGGGGGGAGGGGGGGGGGGGCTCACGGTCCCGCAACACGATCAGGGAAGCA
>NZ_JBVHXY010000005.1:101770-127867 GCF_055569215.1 Kitasatospora sp. NPDC029312
GGGGGGGGGCCGGGGGGGGCTCCCCCCTCCCGCCCCTCTCCCCCCCCCCCCCCCCCCCCCTTTCCCCCCCCCCCCCCCCCCCCCCCCCCCCCCGGCCCACCGGAGCCGTACGAGCCGTACCGGCGGTACCAGTCGTACGAGCCGTACGCGGCTTCCGCCGGACCGGCCCCACCGGCCGTCGCCTATCGTCACCGGTCATGGAGATCCACCAGCTGCGCTACTTCGCCGCCGTGGTCGACGAGGGCTCGTTCACGGCCGCTGCCGGCCGTCTGCACGTCAGCCAGTCCGGCATCAGCACCCAGATAGCGAAGCTGGAAAGGGAGCTGGGCCAACAGCTGCTCGAGCGCTCCGGCCGCCGGGTTCGCCTCACCCCCGCCGGTGAGGCCATCCTTCCGCTCGCCAAGAACGCCCTGGCCACCCTGGACGCGATCCAGCACACCGCCGCCGAGTTCGCCGACGCGGTGCGCGGGCGGGTCCGGCTCGGGATGATCACGGGCTGTTCGATCCCGCCGTTCCTGGACGCCGTCGCGGACCTCGGCCGCACCCACCCCGGCATCGAGCTGAGCCTGCACGAGGACCACTCGGAGCTGTTGCAGGCCCAGGTCCTCGCGGGCTCCCTCGACCTCGCACTGATCGGCTACGCGGGCGAGGTCGCCCCCGGCCTGGAGGTGGGCGTGGTGGTGGACGATCCGATCGCCGCCATAGTGCCGGTCGGGCACCCCCTCGACCGGCCCGGCCTGAAGCTGTCGGACCTGAGCGGCGAGAAGATCCTCTGCCTCTCCCGGGGTACGGGACTGCGCGCCGCGTACGACCGCTCCTGCGCGCAGCTGGGCCTCGCCCCGCGCGTGGACATCGAGGCCAGCTCCCCCGTGGCCGTACTCCGCCTCGCCGAGCGCGGCGCGGGCGTCGCCGTGCTCAGCCCGTCCTCCGCCGACGGCTCGGGGTTGCGGGCCGTCCCCCTCGCCGACGCCACCACGAACGCCCGCCTGGGCCTCGTCGCCCGCCGCGACCAGCAGTCCCCGGCCGTCCGCCTGCTGCGGTCCAAGCTGCGGACGGCGCTGGGGAGTTCCTGAGGAGGTCCGGCTGCTAGGCCTTCCACTGCGGGTCGCGCCCGGAGGCGGCCAGCGCGCGGTCCCACGCCGTGGCGTCGTCCGGGACGGCCACCACCTCGGCGAAGCCCGCGTACTGCCGGTACAGCTCGGCGTTCTCCTCGACGATCTCCAGCGTCAGCAGGGCGAGTTCGTCATCGACCGCGATCTCCGCGCCCACGGACCGTGCGACGTCCCAGCCGTGCAGCAGCAGCTCCAGAACCAGCATCCGGGCGATCCCGACCGCCGGGACGGCGGAGCCGCCGAGGTCGACGTCCCCCTCCCAGGCGCCCCGCTCGCCCCAGGCCGCCACCGCCCGCTCCAGCTGCGCCGCGTAGGCGGAGCGCCAGTCGGCGTCCGCCGTGAAGTCCCGGGAGACCAGCTCCTCGGGCAGCTCGGTGCGCCGGGCGCGGTGCTCCAGGCCGTGCGAGGTGTAGAGCACCCAGTGGTTGATCAGGGCGCGCAGGTCGAACTCCCCGCAGGGCGTCGGCGCGTCCCACCGCTGCCCGGCAGGGACGGCGGCGGCCACCTCCGCGGCGGCGGAGGCGGCACGGGCGAGCAGGGGGTGCATGGGGTGAGCGTTCATGGCACCGAGCCTGCCCCGGGCGGCGCCGGCCGGTCTTGAAGAAACGCGACGACTAACCTGGTGGCCATGGACTTTCCCGAGCCAGGCCTCGGTCGCGGGGTGCTCCACCCGGCCCGGGCCGCCGAGCTGATCAGCGTGGAGCGGCTGGCCCCCGCGCCCGCCGTGGCGCGGTTCGTGGAGTTCTACTGGCTGGTGCGCTGGGATCTGGGCCACCGGCCGCCGTACGAGCAGAAGGTGCTCGCCCACCCCAACGTCCACCTGGTCTTCCAGGCCCCGCGCGCCCGGGTCTACGGGGTGGACCGCTCGCTCTTCGTCCGCCGCCTGGGGGGTGCCGGGCACGTGCTGGGCGTGAAGTTCCGCCCCGGCGCCTTCCGGCCCCTCGCCGGGCACCCGGTGAGCGTCCTCGCGGACCGGTCCGTCCCCGCCGCCGCGTACTTCGGCGCCGAGGTGGACCAGCTCAACGTCCGGATCCTCGCCGAGGCGGATCCCGAGGCGGACCCCGAGCCGGACGCCGCGTCATCCGCCGAGCCGGGCACCCGGCCGCCCGCCGCGTCGTACGCCGGGCTCGTCGACGAGTTCCTCCGCCCCCGGCTGCCCGCGCCCGACCCGGCGGCCGAGGAGGCCGCCGCCATCGTCGAGCGGATCACCGCCTCACCCGGCCTGCGCCGGGTGGACGAGCTGGCCCGTGAGCTGGGCGTGACCGTCCGCAGCCTCCAGCGGCTGTTCGCGGAGTACGTCGGAGCCTCCCCGAAGTGGGTGCTGCGGCGGGCCAGGCTGCACGAGGCAGCCGAACGGGCCGCGAAGGAGGGCGGGTTGGACCTGGCGGCGCTCGCCGTGGAACTCGGCTACGCCGACCAGGCCCACTTGACCAGGGACTTCAGCGCCGCCGTCGGCATCCCGCCCGCCCACTACGCGAGTTCGCGCTGAATCAGACGGTCGCAGCGGCTGCGGCTGCCGCCTCGGCGGCGGCCCGGCCCCGGGCGCCGGCCCGCTTGGCGTAAATCATCGTGAAGTAGACCAGGCCGCCGATCACCACGTACGGAAGGACGTTGTTGATCGTCACCACGGCGCTGTGCGAGAGCGTGTAGACGAACACGATCCGCAGCGCGGCCTCCAGGACGAAGGCGATGCCCCACACGACGGTCAGGTTGCGCTGGACCCGCCGGAAGCCCTCGTACTGCCACATCGAGTTCCACCAGGCGATCATCTCGGGCGTGCCGTCGGTGGCGAACTTGCGGCCGAAGTAGAACATGATCGGCTTGGGCGCGGCCAGCGAGGCGAGGTAGAGCACGCCGAGCAGGCCCGAGATGAAGGAGTCCTTGGCCAGCAGCATCTTCGGGTCGGTCGGGCCGACCAGCGACACGACCAGGGTGAGCACGACGAAGGCCAGCGAGACGACGGCGAACTCGTCGATCCGGCGGTGCCAGGCCAGGTAGATGACGCTGTCGACCACCGGGCCGAGGCCGGACAGCAGGATGGCGGTGGACTCGCTGTAGCCGTGGTCGTGCAGCTGGTTGTAGATCACGATCGGCGCGACCACGTTGAACGCGATGCTGATCAGCCAGCCGAGTGCGGCGGCTTTGCCCTTTCGGGCAGGGGCGGTCGGAGCTACGGCAGTCGACATGGTGGTGTCCCCCCGGGCGAATTGTTGTGATCGGCGGCCCATTGTGGCGGAATCACCGCTCCACCGCACAACTCTCGGCGAGTCGACATGTCGTCAGTAGACCGACCATGCACAGCAGACTGGCTCTTGCCCGCGAGGCCGGCTGGCGCCCGGGAGGCCGGCTACGCCCCGAGGAAGCGCTGCAGCTCGTCCAGCATGAAGTTGGCGCCGGTGTACCCGATCCCCTGGAACCACAGCTGGTCGTCCACCGGGAACGCCCGGTGGGCCTTGACCGCCCCCAGTGCCTGCCAACCGGGGCTCGCCAGCGCCGCATTGGCGCCCGCCCGCTCCGGGTCCCCGTAGGTCGCGTACAGCAGGAGGTCGCCGTCGGCCTTGGCGATCTGGTCCAACGGGATCTCGAAGTCCGACTGGTCGACGTTCTGCGCGTCCGGCCGCCCCACCTGGGCGTCGGCGAGCACGATCCCGGGGAAGCTCTGCCGCCCGTACAGCCGGATCCCGCCGCCCTCGGTGAACCGCACCAGGCTCACCCGGCGCCCCGACAGCCTCGCCGCCGACAGCGCCTGCACCACCTGCCCGGCGTGCTTCTGGTACGCGCCGACGAAGGCCGCGGCCGCCGCGACCCGGCTCAGTGCCTGGGCGTGCAGCTGGAAGTCGGCCTTCCAGGGGGCCCCGGCGGTCTGGGTGAGCACGGTCGGGGCCAGCTCGCTCAGCTGCGCGTAGCGGTCGCCGTCGCGGGCCTGGTTGGAGAGGATCAGATCCGGCCGCAGGGCCCGTACGGCGGCGAGGTCGGGGGCCCCGGCCGGGCCGACCATCCGGATGCCCGCCGTGCGGGAGGCCGGCCAGTAGTCCGGGTAGCGGGTGTCGGCGGCCGGGAGCGCCGCGCCGATCGGGGTGATGCCGAGCGTCAGCGCGGAGTCGAGCGCGTCGGTGTCCAGGACGACCACCCGCAACGGCTCGCCGGGGACGACCACCGGGCCGGTCGCGGCGATCACCGTCACCGGCGGAGGCGGAGTGGGGGAGGGCGTTCCGCTCGACGGGAGGTTGTCGGCGACCGGCGGCGCCGACCGCCCGGACGAGCACGCCGTGAGGGCGGCCCCGCCGAGGCCGGCGAGGAACGTACGGCGGGCGATCCGGGGCATCGGCGGGTCCTCCGGCGAAGGCGGCACGGCTACGGGCGGGGTCGATTATGTCCGAAATGGTGGCAGAAATACCGCCAGACGCCCGTCCGCGCCTCCACCCGCCCGTGCCGCCACCGCCCCCACTGCCCATGGCCTCCGCCGCAGCTCAGGTCAACCCGGGCTCCGCCTCGGAGCACGGGCAGATCGCCTCGTCACCGCTGGTGGCCGTTGGGTAGCCTGACGGCATGCCCGCGACCCCACCCGCCCCGCTCACCGTCGGCTTCGACCTCGACATGACGCTGCTGGACACCCGCCCGGGCATCCACGCGACCTACCGGGCGCTCTCCGCCGAGACCGGCACCCACATCGACGCCGACCTGGCCGTCACCCGGCTCGGCCCGCCGCTGCTGGACGAGCTGCGCAACTGGTTCCCGGCCGAGCACCTGGACGAGGTCGCCCACCGCTACCGCACGCTCTACCGCGACCACGCCTTCGCCCCCACCACCGCCCTGCCGGGCGCGCACGCCGCCCTCGCGGCGGTCCGCGCCCACGGCGGCCGGGTCGCGGTGATCACCGGCAAGTACGAGCCGAACGCCCGGCTCCACCTGGAGCACGCCGGGCTGGAGGCGGACACCGTGATCGGCGACCTCTGGGCGGAGACCAAGGGCGAGGCGCTGCGCGAGCACGGGGCGAGCATCTACGTCGGCGACCACTTCGGGGACATCCGGGGCGCCCGTCACGCACGGGCCGTCGCGGTCGGCGTGGCCACCGGCCCGTACGGCGCCGAGGAGCTGCGGGCGGCCGGGGCGGACGTGGTGCTCGCAGACCTCACCGGCTTCCCGGAGTGGCTCGACGGGCACCTCGCGGCGAACGAGCCCGTTACGGCTCGACCCGGCGGCGCTGCGCCCGGGCGTTGACGAACAGGCCGGTCAGCGCGGCCAGGAAGCCGGCCGGCATCAGCATGCTCAGCCAGTACATGGCCGTCGGCAGCGGCGTCAGGTGCAGGAACAGCGGGACGAAGGTGATCAGGGTGGCGAGCGCGCCGAGGGCGAAGACGACCGTCCCGGCCTTGACGTACACGTCGCCGGGGTCGGTGCTCTGGCTGCTCACGTCTGCTCACTCCTCGGGGACCGCAGTGGATGCCCCCAGTCTGGCAGAGCGGCCGCCGGAGCCGCCCACCGGCGCGGGTCGGTCACGTTGCGCAGTTTCCCGGCAGCTGAACGTTTTGATCCCTGCTGGGCGGGGGTATGCACGGGGTGCCGAGGGGCGCTACAGGTGCGTCCCGTGTCCTCAGACCCGGGGGTGTGAGCCGATGGACCGCGCAGAGCGCCGCCCCGGCCGTGCCAGTACCGGGTCACCCGCGACCGGGAGATCCCCGCGCCTCCGACGCCCCGAACGGGCCTGGGAGCGCCGATCCCTCGCGGAACGCGGATGAGGCAATGACGGACGGTTAGTCTGCTCCTGACATCATGCTGACCATGAGCGCCCGCGGGCGCCGAGCCGAGGTCGGCCGTCCTTCTTCCCACCCCACCAGCGATCCCCGGCCAGGGCCGGGATCCCTCACACCCATTCGAGGACTGTTCGAGATGCCCACCGGCCAGGTCAAGTGGTTCAACGAGACGAAGGGCTTCGGCTTCCTGTCGCGCGACGACGGTGGCGACGTCTTCGTCCACACCAAGGCGCTGCCCGCCGGTGTCACCGTGCTGAAGCCGGGCCAGCGGGTCGAGTTCGGCGTGGTCGCCGGCCACCGCGGGGACCAGGCGATGGCCGTGCAGCTGCTGGACGCGCTGCCGTCGGTGGCAGCCGCGCAGCGCCGGAGCGCCGACGACATGGCGCCGATCGTCCAGGACCTGATCACCACCCTGGACGCGGTGCTGCCCGGCCTCCAGCGCGGCCGCTACCCGGCCAAGCCCACCGGCCAGAAGCTGGCCGGCCTGCTGCGCGCGGTGGCCGACCAGTTCGACGTCTGAGGCCTCCGGGGGTTACCCGAACGCGAGCGCACCCGGGTCGAGCGGGGGCACCAGCCCCTCCGCGGCGGCCCGGGTGAGCAGCGCGCGGACGGCCTCGTAGCCCTCCTCACCGAGGTCGGCGGTGAACTCGTTCACGTACAGCCCGATGTGCTGGTCGGCGACCGCCGGGTCCATCTCCTGGGCGTGCGCCAGCACGTACGCGCGGCTGGCCGCCGGATCCGCCCAGGCCTGCCGAACGGAGGTGCGGATCGTGTCCGCGAGGGCCCGCAGCCGCTCCGCGCCCAGCGAGCGCCGGGCGACGATCGCGCCGAGCGGGATCGGCAGGCCGGTCTCCCGCTCCCAGGCCTCGCCCATGTCGGCCAGGCTGTGCAGCCCGTACTGCCGGTAGGTGAAGCGGGCCTCGTGGATCACCAGGCCGGCGTCCACCCGGCCGTCCCGCACGGCCGGCATGATCTCGTGGAACGGCAGCACGACGATCTCGCCGAAGCCGCCCGGCACCGCCCCGGCCGCCCAGAGCCGGAACAGCAGGTAGGCGGTGGAGCGCTCGGACGGCACCGCCACCGTCCGCCCGGCGAGCTCCGCGGGCGAGTCCACGCCCGGCCTGGTGAGCACCAGCGGGCCGCAGCCGCGTCCGAGCGCGCCGCCGCAGGGCAGCAGGGCGTACTCCTCCAGGACCCAGGGCAGCGCGCCGTAGCTGATCTTCAGCACGTCCAGCTCGCCGCGCTCGGCCAGGCCGTTGGTGACGTCGATGTCGGCGAAGGTCACCTCGGGGGCGTCCGCCCCGGGCACCAGGCCGTGCGCCCAGGCGTGGAAGACGAAGGTGTCGTTCGGGCAGGGCGAGTACGCGATGCTCAGCCGTTCAGCCACGGCCGGCCTCCTCGATCAGTTCGGGGACGGGCAGCGCGGCGAAGGCCCGCTCCAGCGCGGCCAGCGCCTCACCGATCCGCCAGGCGGTGCGGTCGCGCGGGCCCACCGGGTTGGACACCGTCCGCAGTTCGAAGACGGGCACGCCGTACCGGGCGGCGGCCTCGGCCACGCCGAAGCCCTCCATCGCCTCGGCGGCGGCGCCCGGGTGGCGGGCGGCCAGTGCGGCGGCCCGTTCGGCGCTGCCGGTCACGGTGGAGACGGTCAGCACCGGGCCGGTCACCACGTCGCCGGCCGCCACGCCCAGGGCCTTGGCGGCCAGGTCGACGGCGCCCGGGGCGGGGGTGTGCCGGACGGTGCCGAAGCCCAGTTCGGTGACGTCGGCGAAGCCCCCGGGGGTCTCGGCGCCGAGGTCGGCGGCCACGATCGCGTCGGCCACCACGGTGGCGCCGACCGGCGCGTGCGGGGCGAAGCCGCCGGCGATCCCGGCCGAGGCGACCAGGCCGTACCGGCCGGCGGCCAGCGCGGCGGAGGCGGCGGCCGCGGCGGCGGCCGGACCGACCCCGGCGGCCAGCACGTCCACCGGCGCGCCGTCGGCGCGGTGCAGCACGCCGCCCGGCAGCGGCCGGGCGGCGGACCCGCCGGGCAGGCCGCGCAGGACGGCCTCGGCCTCGGCGGCCACCGCGACGACGACGAGCAGCCGGGCCCCGCCGGGGCCCGACTGCTCGGGGTGCGCGTCCAGGACGTGCGCGGTCATCGCAGGACCGTCAGCTGTCCTGGGTGTTCAGCTGGAAGTACCACACGGCGATCGGGTTGTCCGAGTTCTTGTCGCCCTCGACCACGGTGACCACGGTCTTGCCGCTGGCGTTCAGCACCTTGGCGGCCTGCTGCGAACCGGAGTAGGTCGGGCCCTTGGCGTACGAGAACAGGCTGTAGCGGCCGCCCTGGGTGCTCGAGCCGCCGTTGGTGAAGGCCCACCAGCCGGCCTTCGCCACGTTCGGGCTGACGCCCACGCCGACCTGGTCGCTCGGGGTCACGTCGGACGAGGGGAGGGTGCCGGCCTTGAGCGCGTTCGTGGCCGTGTCCTGGCACTGCTGCTGCTGCTCCTCGCTGAGCGGGCTGCCGCCGTTCCAGCAGAGCGGGTCGACGGTCATCGAGGAGTTGCCGACCGTCAGGGTGGCACGGTGGGAGTTGTGCTCGGTCTGGTCGGCGGCGATCGCGACGGAGGTGCCCACCGTGGCGGCGCCGACCACGACGACGGCGCCGAGGGCGGCGATGGCACGGGCATTGAGGCTCATGCGTCAGAATCTACCGGGCCCGGCCGATCACGCTACGCGGGGGTCGGCACCGCGTGTTGCCGCACCGCCCGGTTCAGGCCACCCGGGGCGCCGTCGGGTGCCGGCGCAGGCCCAGCCGCAGCAGCGAGCGGAACGTCCACAGCAGCATCAGGCCGACCACCGCGGCCGCGATCGACAGGCCCAGCACCCCGTTCAGCGGCAGCACTATGCCCACCCCGCCGCCCGCCACCCAGCAGAGCTGCATCAGCGTCTCCGAGCGGGCGAAGGCCGAGGTCCGCACCGCCTCCGGGACGTCCCGCTGGATCAGCGCGTCCAGCGCCAGCTTGCCCAGCGAGGCCGCCGTCCCGGACAGCCCCGCGACCAGGACCACCGTCACCACGCCGTACCAGAGCGCGGCCGCCGCCGTCACGCACGCCGCCACCAGCAGCATCGCGGTCACCGTCACCTCCGGGCTCCGGGTGCGCAGCCAGGAGCCCAGCACCGAGCCCAGCGCGTTGCCCGTTCCGGCCGCCAGCGCCACCAGACCCAGCGCCAGCGTCGGCCGCAGCCCGCCGATCGGATCGGTGCGCAGCAGGAAGGCCAGGAAGAACACCAGGAAGCCGACCAGCCAGCGCATCGCCGCCATCGCCCGCAGCGCCAGCACCACCGAGGGGCCGACGGTGCGCAGCGAGGCCTTCACCTTCGGCGGCTTGTGGTGGATCAGGTGCGAGCCCTCGCCGTGCACCTCGGCGTGCAGCACGGCTCGCTGCTCGCCCTTCGCCGAGTCGACCTCGTGCGGCAGGTGGAACGCCATCAGCGTGCCGATCACGAACACCAGGAAGGCGCCGCGCAGCGGCCATCCCGGCCCGAGCAGGTGCAGCAGCCCGCCCACCCCGGCCGCCACGCCGGTGGCCAGCAGCCCGGCCAGGGTGACCCGCGAGTTCGCCTTCACCAGCGACAGCCTGCTCGGCAGCAGCCGGGGCACCACGACGCTGCGCACCACCCCGTACGCCTTGGAGGCCACCAGCACGCCCAGCGCCTCCGGGTAGAGCGCGATGCCGCCGCCGGAGATCACTCCGGCCATCGTCCAGGCCAGCACCGCCCGGGCCAGCATCGACATCGCCATGGCCGCCCGGCGGCCGTGCGGGATGCGGTCCAGCAGCGGGCCGATCACCGGGGCCAGCAGGGCGAACGGCGCCATGGTGATCAGCAGGTAGAGGGCGACCCGGCCGCGGGCCTGGCCGGTGGGGACGGAGAAGAAGATGGTGGAGGCCAGCGCGATGGTGATCAGCATGTCGCCGAAGGAGTTCAGCGCGTGCAGTTCGATCAGCTTGGCGAGGCCGGACTCGCCGGCGCCCTCGGCGGAGGTGGCCCGGCGGATCCGGCGGCCGGTGCCCTGCACCAGCTTGCCGGTGCGTAGGCCGGCGGCGGAGGCGAGGCGGACCGGGAAGGCGCGGCGGGGCTCGGGGACCTCCTCGGAGTCCTGCTCGCCCTCCTCGGCGTCCTGCGCCGGCTCCTCCGCCGGAGGTTCGGCCGTCGGTTCGGCCGGGGATTCGGCCGGGCGTTCGGCCGGGTCCGGGTCGAGGGCGTGGAGCTGACGGGTACCGTCGACCGCCGGAATGGCCCGCTTGGCCAGGCTCACCCTGGCGGCGGGCGCCTCGACACCGGCCCCCGGCCGCGGTTCGCCCGCGGCGGGGGCGGGAGGCTGCTGTCGCGGCACGGCGTCCGCCTCGTCGGGGCCGCCGGCCTGCGAGGAGCGCAGTGCGTGCTGCGACGGTTCGTCGTCCGCCACAAGCCCATCCTGCCCCAGATTCGCCGTGGCAACGCGGGATTCCGCTCCGCTCGGCGCGGTCGTGGAGAGCTCGGCTCCGCCCCGGACTGTGCCGGGGCGCCGACCGGCGGGTAGCCTGCGCAGGGTCCGCCCGTCGGGCGCCGAGCGCCGGCAAGCCGGTCGAGCGGCGCGGCCGGTACCCGAGGCGGCCCCGAGTCGCGCAGAATGGACGAGGGACTACCGAGCCGCGACGGAACAGGCAACACGCCGTGGGCGACAGAAGAACTGGGAGAGAATCGACGCCGTGAGTGCTGCGATGCGAAGCCGTACCCCCGACCGGCTCTGTGCCGAGGCCGTCGAACTCGCCCGCCAGGCTGCCGAGGAGGCCGTCGGACCGGAGGCGGTCGGCCGGCACCTGGGCGTGCAGGCGGACGCCGACCGCGTCGTCACCCACAGTTTCGAGTGCCTGGACGCGGCCTACCGCGGCTGGCACTGGGCGGTCACCGTGGCCCGAGCGCCGCGCGCCAAGAACGTGACCCTGGACGAGGTCGTGCTGCTGCCCGGCCCCGACGCCGTGCTCGCCCCGGAGTGGGTGCCGTGGAGCGAGCGGCTGCGGCCCGGCGACATGGGCCCCGGCGACCTGCTGCCGACCGATGCCGACGACCTGCGGCTGGAGCCCGGCTGGACCGGCGAGGACGAGCCAGCGCCGAACTCCGTGGTCGCGCTCGTGGACGAGGAGGACGTGGTCGTCACCGACCCGCACGTCCAGCCCGCCCCGGCCCGCGCGCGAATCAACGCCGTCGCCGACGAGCTCGGCCTCGGCCGCAGCCGGGTGCTCTCCCGGCTCGGCCTGCACCTGGCCGCCGAGCGCTGGGAGAAGGCCCACGGCCCGCAGACCCCGATGGCGCAGGCGGCGCCCGCCGCGTGCGCCAGCTGCGGCTTCCTGGTGCCGATCGGCGGCTCGCTCGGACAGGCCTTCGGCGTGTGCGGCAACGAGTTCGGCCCGGCCGACGGGCAGATCGTCTCCTTCGCGTACGGCTGCGGCGGGCACTCCGAGGCGGCCGTCATCCCGGCCCCGCCGGCGCCGTCCGAGCTGATCCTGGACGAGCTGGTGGTCGAGCCGCTGCACCTCCACCCCGACCGCGCCTCCGGCTCGGTCGAGCCGGACGCCCCGGCGGAGGAGCTCGGCCACTCCTGACCCGGGTCCGCACCCGCGCACGGCCCGTCCCGCCGAACCGGTGGGGCGGGCCGTGCCGTTCGGGGAATCGGGGCGCCCCGGTGGCCGTCTTGGAATCGTCGTAGGGCCGTCGTGGGGCGGTTCCCGCGGCCGTCGTGGGGGCGTCGGACCGGGCCATGGTCGGGAGCAGTCAGTGGGGCAGGGAAGAATGCCCCTACGACGTACGACGACGCACAGGTGGCGGAAGGCGGCAGGTCCAGTGGAACCTCGGATCATCGGCAGCGGCACGGACGAGCACCTGGCGGACCCGTTCGGGAGCGCCGCGCTGCGTCGGCGGGTCCTGGACGCCTGGGCCGCCTCGCCGGCCCGGTTCCGGGAGGACGCCAACGCCGAGGAGGAGCTGGCGCTCGGCGGCTACCGCGACCGCCTGGTGGTCGAGTTGGCGCAGAACGCGGCCGACGCGGCGGTGCGGGCCGGACACGGCCCCGGGCGGCTGCGGCTGACCCTGGCCGACGGCGTGCTGGCCGCAGCCAACACCGGCGCGCCGCTGGACGCGGCCGCCGTCGAGTCGCTGTCCACCCTGCGGGCCTCCTCCAAACGCGGCGAGACGCCCGCCGTCGGCCGGTTCGGCGTCGGCTTCGCCGCCGTCCTCGCCGTCACCGACGAGCCCGCCGTGCTGGGCGCCGCGGGCGGAGTGCGCTGGTCGCTCGGCGAGGCCCGGGCACTGGCCGAGGCGCAGCCCGCGCTCGCCGACGAACTGCGCGCCCGGGACGGCCACGTACCGCTGCTGCGGCTGCCGTTCGCGGCCGAGGGGCCCGCCCCCGAGGGCTACGACACCGTGGTGGTGCTGCCGCTGCGGGACGCCTCCGCCGAGGACCTGACCCGCCGTCTGCTGGCCGGGATCGACGACGCGCTGCTGCTCACCCTGCCCGGCCTGGCCGAGATCGTGGTGGAGACCCCGGACGGCACCCGGACACTCACCCGCAGCGCCGCCGAACCGCGCCCGGACGGCGTCACCGAGGTGACCGTCACCGACGACGCGGGCGGGCGGCTGCGCCACACCGTCTGGCAGACCGTCGCCGCCTCCGGCCGCCTGGACCCGGACCTGCTCGCCGACCGTCCGACCGAGGAGCGCGCCCGCCCGTACTGGACGGTGACCTGGGCCGTCCCGGTCGCCGAGGACGGTACCCCGCAGCGGCCCGCCATCGAGCCGGTGCTGCACGCGCCCACCCCCAGCGACGAGCCGATCGGCCTGCCCGCGCTGCTGATCGCCTCTTATCCGCTGGACTCCACCCGCCGGCACATCGCGCCCGGCCCGCTCGCCGACTTCCTCACCGAGCGCGCCGCCGACAGCTACGCCGACCTGCTGCGCGCCCGCGGCGCCGACCTCGCCTCGCTCGGTCTGGTGCCGGGCCCGCTCGGGCAGGGCTCGCTGGACAACGCGCTGCGCGCCGCCGTGCTCTCCCGACTGCCCGGCACGCCGTTCCTGCCGCACCCCGGCGGCGTCGAGGAGGGCACGCCCGCGCTGCGGCCCCGGGACGCGACGCTGCTGGAGGGCGCGGACGGCTCGGTGGTCGAGGCGCTGGCGCCGATCTTCCCCGGGCTGCTGCCGGCCGGCCTGGAGCGCCGCACCGAGCTGCGGGTGCTGAACGTGCGCCGGGTGCCGTTGGCCGACGTGGTCGACCAGCTCGGCGGCCTGGACCGTGATCCCGCCTGGTGGCGCAACCTGTACGCGGCGCTCGGCGCGGCCGACCCGGAGGCGCTCGGCGCGCTGCCCGTGCCGCTCGCCGACGGGCGGACCGTCACCGGGCCCCGGCGGGTGCTGCTGCCCTCCGGGGACGCCGACTGGGCGGCCTTCCCCGGCTACCCCGAGACGCTGGCCGGGGCGCTCGCCGCGTTGGACCTGCGGCTCGCCCACCCGGAGGCCGCCCACCCGCTGCTGGCCAAGCTCGGCGCCGGCACCGCCACCCCGGCCGGCGTGCTGGACACCCCCGAGGTGCGGGCCGCCGTCGCCCGCTCCTACGAACTGGCCGAGGACGACCTGGACGCCGCGCTCGAACTGGCCGACGCCGTCCTGGCCCTGGTCAAGGCCGCCGCCCCGGTGGCCGGCGAGCACCCCTGGCTGGCCCGGCTGGCGCTGCTGGACGACGAGGGCGAGCCCGCCCGGGCCGGCGAACTCGTCCTCCCCGGAAGCCCGTTCGCCGCCCTCGCACGCGAGGAGGACGCCGGCTGGGTGGACGACGAGCTGCTGGAGCGCTGGGGCCCCGAGGTGCTCGCCGCCGTCGGCACCCTGGCCGACTTCGTGCTGGTCCGCGCCGAGGACGTGGTGCTCGACCCGGACGACCTGGAACGGCTCGACCCGACCGCACCCGCCGACCGCGCCGCCGGCGGCCACCCCACCGGCCTGCTGGACGAGGCGCCGGACGGGCTCGCCGACTGGGCCGAGGACGTCCTGGAGGCGCTGCACGCGGACGAGGCGGTCGGCGTGCCGCCGGTGGCCGCCGAGCTGCTCGCCGTGCGCGACCTCGACCTGGTGGACGACGACGCCTGGCCCGAGGCACTGGCCGCGCTCGCCCGCCCGCCGTACCGGGACGCGGTGGTCGCCCCCGTGCGCACCCTGCTGCCGGACGGCTCCTACGCCGACCTGCCGCCGTACACCGCCTGGTGGCTGCGCGACCACCCGGTGCTGGACGGCCGCGAGCCCGCCGGGCTGCGCGCCGCCGGCGCCGACCCCCTGCTGCGCGGCCTGTACGACGAGGCGCGCACCACCCTGGACGACCAGTTCCTGCACGCCCTCGGGGTGCGCACCACGCTGGCCGCCCTGCTCGCCGAGCCGCACGGCCCGGACGAGCTGCTGGACCGGCTCACCGACCCGGCCGCGGCCGTCGGGCACCGGCAACTCCACGGCATCCACACCGCGTTGGCCCGGGTCGACCGGGAGCGGATCGACCCGCTGGACGTCGTCCGGGCACTGCCGCCGCTGGACCCGGACACCGGACGCCGTCCGGACCACACGGTGGTGGTGGACGCGACCGAGGCGGTCGTCGCCGACGCCCCCGACCTGGTCCAGCTCCTGCACCCGTACCCGCTGCTGCCGGTGGCCCCGGCGCTCGCCGCGGACCTCGCCGAGCGGCTGCACGTGTCGCTGGCCAGCGAGGTGGCCGGCGGCCGGGTGCTCTCCGAGGGCGTGCTGCACCGGGTGCCGGCCGTGGTGCGGGAGCTGCTGCCCGGCTGCCCCGCCGTCTACGAGGAGCACGAGGAGCTGCTGGTCGTCGGCCCGGACGGCGGCGAGGCCGCGGTGGACTGGCGCTGGGACCGCGAGGCGGACGCGCCGGAGCCGCCGTACGACCCCGAGCAGGCCGAAGCCGCCGACGAGGGCGACGAGTTCGAGCTGCCGCCGGTGCCCGGGCTGCTGCACGCGGCCACGCCGGAGGGCCTCGCGGCCGGACTCGCCTGGTCGGTCGGGCAGTGGCACCGGCGCTTCGAGGTGCTGGCCGCGCTCAGCGAGCCGGACCGGGCGTACGAGCTGTCCGCGGCCCGGGACTTCGAGGGCTGAACGAGCTTCTCGGGCTTCTCGGGCCGGTCGGGCTGAGCCGACTGAACGGGCTTGGCCTGGCTGGGCCGGCCGAACGGGCCGCGCCGGCCGAGCGGGCCCGGCGGGCTCGACCCGCTGGGCGGCTCAGCCGTTCCGCGGCTTGAGCCGCAGGTAGACGGTGGTGGTGACGGTCAGCCAGACGGCGGCGAGCGTCACCATCGCCGCGGCCTTCAGTGCCGGCGAGGGCCTGACCGTCAGGCCGACGCCCGCCATCGCCAGCGCCGTCAGCCCGACCGCCAGCAGCCCGCCCAGGAAGGCGGTGAACGCCTCCAACTCCCCACCTCTGCGCGCCATTCGGCACCCCCTCTCGGGGTCATGCTAGGGCGGACGGGCTGGAATGCGGCTCATTCCATGCCGCGGCGCCTCATCCAGGCCCAGGCGACCTCCAGCAGCATGCCGCAGATCAGCGCGATGCCCACGCCCGTCCACGGGTCGCGGCCGCCGGTCAGGGAGAGCTGGAAGAAGTCGGACAGCGGCGGGATCAGCAGGACCAGTGAGAACGCGCCGCCCATCGCGCCGATCAGCAGCAATCGCCACCAGTTGTACGGGCGGGCGACGATGGCGAGCACCCAGATGGCGATCAGGAACAGCGTCAGGGTGGCCACGCTGGTGTCGGCCTTGAGGTCGGTCGTGTGGTTGGCGCGGGCCAGCGCGTAGGCGACGAAGGTGCCGGTGCCGGCGATGACTCCGCCGGGGACGGCCAGTCGCAGCACCCGCTTCACGAAGCCGGTGCGGGCCCGCTCGTTGTTGGGGGCCAGGGCCAGAAAGAAGGCCGGCACGCCGATGGTGAGGGTGGACAGCACGGTGGAGTGCCGGGGCAGGAACGGGTACGGCGAATGGGTGAAGATCACCAGCAGCGCCAGCAGCACCGAGTAGACCGTCTTCACCAGGAACAGCCCGGCCACCCGCTCGATGTTGCCGATCACCCGGCGGCCCTCCGCGACCACCGAGGGCATGGTCGCGAAGGAGTCGTTCAGCAGCACGATCTGGGCGACCGCCTTGGTGGCGTCCGAACCGGTGCCCATCGCCACGCCGATGTCGGCGTCCTTGAGCGCGAGCACGTCGTTGACGCCGTCGCCGGTCATCGCCACGGTGTGGCCGCGGGACTGCAGCGCCCCGACCAGCCGGCGCTTCTGCTGCGGGGTGACCCGGCCGAAGACGCTGGTCCGCTCGGCCGTGTCGGCGAGCTGCTCCGGATCCTGCGGCAGGGTACGGGCGTCCAGCGGGTGGTCCGCGCCGGGCAGACCGAGGTGGCCGGCCACCGCGCCCACCGAGACCGCCGCGTCGCCGGAGATGACCTTGGCCCGGACGTTCTGCCCCTCGAAGTAGCGCAGGGTGTCGGCGGCGTCCGCGCGCAGCCGCTGCTGGAGCACCACCAGGGCGAGCGGGCTGAGGCCGGCGGCCGGGTCGGGGGAGTCCAGCGGGGCGGGCGTGCGGCCCAGCAGCAGCACCCGCAGGCCCCGGGCGCCCAGCTCGTCCACCTCGGCGAGCGCCGGGTGCCCGGCGGGCAGCAGCACGTCGGGCGCGCCGAGCAGCCAGCTGGCCTCCCCGCCCTGCGGCTCCAGCAGCTGCACGCCGCTCCACTTGCGGGCGGAGGAGAAGGGCATCGCCTCGATCACCCGCCAGCCGTCGCCGCCCGGGCCCGGGCCGTCGCCTCGCCCGTACGCGTCGATCACGGCCTGCATGGACGGGTTGGGGCGGGCGTCGGCGCCGGCCATCACGCCCAGCGCGTGCTTGACGGTGGCCTCGTCGACCGCGGCCGGCTCGCCGTCCGAGATCACCCGCAGGTCGATCACGTCCATGCCGCCCTCGGTGAGGGTGCCGGTCTTGTCCAGGCAGACGGTGTCCACCCGGGCCAGGCCCTCGATCGCCGGGAGCTCCTGGACCAGGCACTGCTTGCGGCCGAGCCGGATCACGCCGATCGCGAAGGCCACCGAGGTCAGCAGCACCAGGCCCTCGGGGACCATCGGCACGATGCCGGCCACCATCCGCCGGACGGCCTCGCGCCAGTCCCGGCCTTCGACGGCCAGCTGGCTGATGATCAGACCGAGCGCGGTGGGGATCAGCAGGTAGGTGATGAACCGCAGGATGCTGTTGATGCCGGTGCGCAGCTCCGACTTCACCAGGGTGAACTTGCTGGCCTCCTCGGCCAGCTGGGCCGCGTAGGCCTGCCGGCCGACCTTGGTCGCGGTGAAGGCGCCGGCGCCGGCCACCACGAAGCTGCCGGACATCACCTGGTCGCCGGGCTGCTTGAGGACCGGGTCGGGCTCGCCGGTGAGCAGCGACTCGTCGACCTCCAGGCCGTCCGCCTCGGTGACCTCGCCGTCCACGATGACCTTGTCGCCGGTGCCGAGCAGCACGGTGTCGTCGAGGACGATCCCGGAGACGGCGATCTGCTGGACGGTGCCGTCCCGGCGTACCTGCGGGCGGGCCTCGCCGATCAGGGCGAGGCTGTCGAGGGTCTTCTTGGCGCGCAGTTCCTGGAAGATGCCGATCGCCGTGTTCGCCACGATGACGAGGCCGAACAGGCCGTCCTGGAGCGGGCCGACGATCAGGATGATCCCGAACATGATGCCGATGATGGCGTTGAACCGGGTGAAGACGTTGGCCCGGACGATCTCCTTGGCGGACCGGCTGGAGCGCACCGGGACGTCGTTGACCCGTCCGCTCGCGACCCGCTCGGCGACCTCGGCGGCGGTCAGCCCGCCGCGCCGCCCGGGCAGCAGCCCGAGGGGGTGCGCGCCGTCCCGGTGTTCTCCGTCGGCCGGCTGCTCTTCCGCGGGCTGGGCAGGCTGCGTCATGGCACCGACTTTACGGGTGCCTTTTGTCCGATGCGTGCTACTAAAGGACTATTCAGTCCGACTGGGTGGCCGGGTCCGTACCGCTGCCGGGGCGGCCACCGGGGCCATTGCCGAAACCGCTGCCCGGGCCGCTGCCGAAGCTGCTGCCGGGGCCGTCGGCATCGCCGGAGCCGCCGCCGCTGCCGTCGCCGTCCGCCTCGTGCAGTGCGGCCTCGGCGGCGCGGCCGCGGGCGATCGCGTCCCGCCGGGCCCGGCAGTACCAGAGGCCGATCAGGCCGAGCAGGCCGCCGGAGAGGCAGATCCAGGGCCAGGTGCCGTGTCCGTGGTCGGAGAGGGTGCCCTGGAAGGGCAGCAGGACCAGGAAGGCGACGAACCACAGCACCGTGCCCCCGCCGACGATGGCGACGTCGTTGGCCTCCAGCGGAGGGGGCGAGGGGTGCAGTGGCGTCTTGGGCATGGGGCCTAGCGTACGGTGCGCTACGGGCCCTGCGGGGGCCTCGGGCCCACAGCCCGGCCGACCTGGGGTTCTACGCGCGAAGATAGCGCGTGTGCGATCCGGAAACCATACTTTGGTCTACGTCCGGCCACCGTCGCCCCGGGCGGTCCCCCTCTCCTCAGCTCCCCCACAGAGGACTCCCCGCCATGCCAGTGGTCCAGCCGACCACCGAGTCGCCCGAACCCGCCGACGCCGCGCCCCAGCCCCCCACGGGCGCCTTCGACCGCTACTTCCGGATCACCGAACGCGGCTCCAGCCTGCCGCGCGAGATCCGCGGCGGCGTCGCCACCTTCTTCACCATGGCGTACATCCTGGTGCTGAACCCGATCATCCTGGCCAGCGCCACGGACATGACCGGGGCCCACCTGAACAGTGCGCAGCTGGTCACCGCCACCGCCCTCACCGCGGGCCTCACCACCCTGCTGATGGGCGTGATCGGCAACGTGCCGATCGGCCTGGCCGCCGGCCTCGGCGTCAACACCATCGTGGCGCTGCAGCTCGCGCCGAAGATGACCTGGCCGGACGCCATGGGCATGGTGGTGCTGGCCGGCTTCGCGATCATGCTGCTGGTCGCCACCGGCCTGCGCGAGCGGGTCATGAACGCCGTCCCGCTCGGCCTGCGCAAGGCCATCGCCATCGGCATCGGCCTGTTCATCGCCCTGGTCGGCCTGGTCGACTCCGGCTTCGTCAGCCGCATCCCGGACGCCGCCCACACCACCGTCCCGCTGCAGCTCGGCGGCAACGGCCACCTGCTCGGCTGGCCGGTGCTGGTCTTCGTCTTCGGGCTGGTGCTCACCCTCGTCCTGGTGATCCGCAAGGTGCCCGGCGCCATCCTGATCAGCATCGCGGCCTCCACCGTGCTCGCCCTGGTGATCGACCAGGTGGCCGACGTCCCGGCGCTCAAGTGGGGCCTCACCGTCCCGACCTGGCCCGGCAACCCGGTCGCGGCCCCCGACTTCGGGCTGGTCGGCAAGGTCAGCCTGTTCGGCGGCTTCTCCAAGGTCGGCGTGCTGACCGGCGTCCTGTTCGTCTTCACCGTGCTGATGTCCTGCTTCTTCGACGCGATGGGCACCATCCTCGGCGTGGCCGACGAGGCCCACCTGCTCGACGCCAAGGGCGACCTGCCGGGCATCAACAGGGTCCTCATGGTCGACGGCATCGCCACCGCGGCCGGCGGCGCCACCTCCGCCTCCGCCAACACCTGCTTCGTCGAGTCCACCGCCGGCGTCGGCGAGGGCGCCCGGACCGGCTTCGCCTCGATCGTCACCGGCCTGCTCTTCATGGTGGCGCTCTTCCTCACCCCGCTGGCCACCATGGTCCCCGCCCAGGCCGCCACCCCGGCACTGGTCACGGTCGGCTTCCTGATCCTCGCGAACTCCGTCAAGGAGATCGACTGGGCCGACTACACCATCGCGATCCCGGCCTTCCTGACCATCGTGATGATGCCGTTCACCTACTCGATCACCAACGGAATCGGCTTCGGCTTCATCGCCTTCTGCATCCTGCGCCTGGCCGCCGGCCGCGCCCGCAGCGTCCCGGCCCCGCTGTACGCGGTGGCGGCGGTGTTCGCCTTCTACTACCTGATGCCGGCCCTCGGCCTTCTCTGACACCCCCGGCCCAACGGCCCGCTCGACGGCCCCGCACCCGCCCGGTGCACCACCGCCCCGCCCTCCTGTTCGGAGGGCGGGGCGGTGGTGTCACTGGACGTCGAACTCGTTGCCCTCGGGGTCGGCCATGGTGGTCCAGGTGCCGGCGGGCTCGGTGACCTCGCGCAGGATCGTGGCGCCGAGGGCTTGGAGGCGGGCGACGGTGGCCGCGCGCTCGGCCGGGCCGGGGTGGAGGTCGAGGTGGAGGCGGTTCTTGGCCGGTTTGGCCTCGGGGACGGCCTGGAAGAGGATGCGGCGCCCGAGGCCGGTGCCGGAGGCCGGGTCGTAGGGGTCCTCGGGGTGGCGGACGGCGGCGAGGGTGCGCCAGGCGGGCCGGCCGTCGAGTTCGGTGACGGCCTCCGGGGTGGTGGCGCCGGCGTCGAGGAGGCGGGTGATCAGGGCGCTGTGGTCCTCGACGGTGTACTCCAGGGCGGCGCCCCAGAAGGCGGCCTGGCGGTGGGGGTCGGCGCAGTCGATGACGAGTTTCCAGTGCAACGGCATGTAACCGGTTCTACCGGTAGCCGACCGGGCCTGGCAATCACCGCAGGCCCGGGGGGCGTCGGCCGAGTGTCAAAAAGGCGGCTGTGTAGGGCAGTTGTCGGTGGGCATACTGCCTGGACGGAGTTGGGGGAGGGGGCTCGACCGATGGTGCAACAGGATCCGGCCGGGGGAGTCGAGGCGCGGCTGCTGCCGGAACTGTTCTGGCAGGCGGACAAGGCCTCGCTGGACGGCCAGCGCGAGACGCTGCGCTGGCACCGCGGCCTGATCGCGATGCTGGTGATCGCCGCGCTGATCGGGTCGCTGCCCGGCCCGGACCACAAGGGCGACAGTGACATCAAGCCACTGTTCTCGGTGGCCGCGTTCCTGATCGCCGGCTACTTCTGGTCCCGGCTGCGCCGCGGCAACCCGCAGGGCCGCTGGTACGAGGCCCGGGCGGCGGCCGAGTCGGTCAAGACGCTGGCCTGGAAGTACAGCGTCCGGGCACGGCCGTTCGACGGCGAGGCGGACTCGGCGGACGCGGACCGCGGCTACCTGCTGCAGGTCGAGGACGTGCTGCGGGCCTTCGAGGACCCGGAGATCGTGCCGCCCGGCACCGTCCCGGAGATCACCGAGGAGATGCGCCGCGCCCGGGCCGACAGCCTGACCGCCCGGCGCACCCTCTACCTGCGCACCCGGGTCGAGGGCCAGCGCACCTGGTACCGCTCTCGGGCCGAGTCCTGCGAGTCCCAGGCGGTCTCCTGGGGGCTGGGCATCGCCGCACTGATCATCATCGGTGCGGCGGCGGCCATCGCCCAGGCCACCGGCGCCCTGGAGGTGCACGTCTTCGGCGCCAGCTCGGCGGCGGCCGCGGCGATCATCGCCTGGACGCAGCTCAAGCAGCTGCGCCCGCTGGCCGCCGCCTACCAGCTGGCCGCGCGCGAGCTGGAGAACGTCGGCAACCAGCTGTCCGACCTCGACCTGCGGACGCCGGACGCCGAGGCGCGCTGGGCCCGGCTGGCCGCCGAGGCGGAGGACGCGGTCTCCCGCGAGCACACCACCTGGCGGGCCCGGCGGGCGTTCCCGCGATAGGCGACGAGCCGGGGGAGGGGCTGGGGAGATACCGCGAAGCAGGGCGCACAGGTGTGCGGGATGAGTGAGGGTAGGGCGCCGAGGCGCGGAACGTGACCGTTACGTGTCCATGTCCTGGTTTCATCGCCACCGCGCACCTGAAGTCCCTGCCCGGAGGCCCCCCTTGCGCATTCTCCTGATCGCCACGGCGTTCAACAGCCTGACCCAGCGCGTCCACACCGAGCTGCGCGAGCGCGGCCACCAGGTCGCCGTCCAACTCGCGCTCGGCGACGACCAGATGCGGGCCGCCGTGGCCCGGGTCGATCCCGAGCTGATCCTCTGCCCGATGCTCACCAAGGCCGTCCCGGCGGACATCTGGTCCTCCCGGACGGTCCTGATCGTGCACCCGGGCCCGAAGGGGGACCGCGGCCCCTCCTCGCTCGACTGGGCGATCACCGAGGGCGCCTCCCACTGGGGCGTCACCGTGCTGCAGGCCGTCGAGGAGATGGACGCCGGTGACATCTGGGCGTCCGTCGAGTTCCCCGTGCCCGACTGCGGCAAGAGCGAGCTGTACCGGGGCGAGGTGGCCGACGCCGCCGTCGAGGCCGTCCTGCTGGCCGTCCAGCGGTACGAGGGCGGGTTGTTCACCCCCGAGCCGCTCGACTACACCCGCCCGGACGTGCGCGGCAAGCTGCGGCCCTTCCTGCGCCAGGAGGTCCGCCGGATCGACTGGGAGCAGGACGACACCGCCACCGTGCTGCGCAAGCTGCGTGCCGCGGACTCCCAGCCCGGCGTGCTGGACGAGCTGTACGGCCGTGAGTTCTTCCTGCACGGCGGCCACCCCGAGGACGAGCTGCGCGGCCCGAAGCCCGGTGCCGTGCTGGCCACCCGGGACGGCGCGATCTGCCGCGCCACCGTGGACGGCGCGGTCTGGATCCCGCAGCTGCGTCCGCGCCGCACCCCCGGCGGTCCGGCCACCTTCAAGCTGCCGGCCGCGACGGTGCTCGCCGACGAGCTGCACCGCGTCCGCGAGGTGCCGGTGACGCCCGCCGCGGCCGCCCGCCGGAACACCTGGTCGGAGCTGCGCTACCGCGAGGAGGGCGACGTCGGCTACCTCGAGTTCGCCTACGCCGGCGGCGCGATGAGCACCGAACAGTGCCGCCGGCTGCTCGCCGCCTACCGCACGGCCGCCGACCGGCCCACCTCGGTGCTGGTGCTCGGCGCGCCCAGGGACTTCTACTCCAACGGGATCCACCTCAACGTCATCGAGGGCGCGGCCTTCCCGGCGCTGGAGTCCTGGGAGAACATCAACGCGATGGACGACCTGGTCGAGGCGATCCTGACCACCGGCGACAAGCTGACCGTCGCCGCCCTGGCCGGGAACGCGGCGGCCGGCGGCCTGATGATGGCGCTCGCCGCCGACGAGGTGTGGTGCCGGGACTCGGCGGTGCTCAACCCGCACTACCGGCTGATGGGTCTGTACGGCTCCGAGTACTGGACGTACACCCTGCCCGCCCGGGTCGGTGCCGAGCAGGCCGAGCGACTCACCACCGAGGCGCTGCCGGTCGGAGCCGAACACGCCCGCCGGATCGGCCTGGTGGACCGCACCTTCGGCGGGGACGCGGGTGACTTCCGCCGCCGGGTGGCCCGGGAGGCGTCCCGGCTGGCCACTTCGCCCGAGCTCACGGGACGGCTGGTGGACAAGAAGCGCCGCCGCGCCGAGGACGAGGAGACGAAGCCGCTGGCCGAGTACCGGGCGGAGGAGCTGCGCCGGATGCACGCCAACTTCTACCGGGTGGGCGAGCCGTACCACGGGCTGCGGCGGGACTTCGTGCACAAGGTCTGCCCGGTGGCCACGCCCGAGCACCTCACCGGGCTGCTCGGGCGGCCGGAGTGATCGGCGGGTAGGCGGCGGGCGCGGAGCCGGCGCTGAGCCTGTGCTGAGTCGGCGCTGAGTCGGCGCTGAGCGCGCGCGGAGTCGGCAGAGAGCGGGAACGACGACGGCGTGGGGGGGGGGGGGGGGGGGGGGGGGGGGGGGGGGGTGGGGGGTGTGGTCGGGAGGGGTGGAGCGAACACCGCGAGAGGGTGAGGAAGGAGGAGAGCATAACAGGGCGCCGGGGGGGGGGGGGCCCCCCCCCCCCCACGCCGTCGTCGTCTTTCCCGGCATCAGCGCCGGACGCGAGCCTCCCTCACCGGCTGCCGCTGCTGCTGCGGCGGCACCCGGGAGGGCCCGGCGCCCTTCGGGGTGAAGGCGGCCCGTGGCGGCAGCGGGGCGGCCGGACCGACCAGCAGCGGCTGTGCGGAGTCCTTGCTCGGCGAGACGGCGAAGGCCAGCGAGCCGAAGAACACGTAGCAGCCGAGTCCGACCCCGAGCGGGAAGATGAACTGCAGGGCCATCACGCCGCCCTGGGTGGAGTGCGAGAGGTCCAGCCGGACCGACAGCGCCGCCATCCCGGTGTAGTGCATCGCGCAGACGGCGACGCCCATCACCGGAGCGGCGGCCAGCACGGCGAGGGTGCCGCGGATGTTCAGCGCGGCCCAGAGCGCGGCGGTGGCGGCGAACACCGCGATGCCGACCGACAGCCCCACCGTGAAGTGGTCGTAGCCGAGGAAGCCGGGCAGGACCATCGCGGCCATGCCGAGGTAGTGCATCGCGGCGACTCCCAGGCCGGTGGTCAGCCCACCGGCCAGCAGCGCCAGGACGGGCCGGCTGCGCCAGTACCCGACGGTGAACAGCCCGATGCCGACCACCGCGACGGCGACCAGCAGGCTGAGGATGGTCAGCCCGGGCTGGTAGCTGATCTCCACCCCGGTGACGGAGAAGCCGAGCATCGCGATGAAGTGCATGGACCAGATGCCGGCGCCGAGCGAGGTCGAGGCGAAGAGCAGCCAGACCGCCTTGGTGCGGCCGTGTGAGACGAGTGCCCAGCGGGCGCTGCGCAGGGCGACGAAGGCGCCGAGGCAGGCGACGAAGTACGAGACCGCCGGTGTCACCCAGCCGTGGTCGGCATGATGGATCTCACCCAAGAGAGCTCCCAGGACGGATGCGGGGATGCGGGCGCCAGGGCTCGGGCGGAGGCGGGGGACCGGGTACGGGGGTCGGTGATGCGCGCGGAGGTAGGGCGCGGAGGGGGCTCCGCCAAGGGAGAACCTGGCGTGTGGTGCCCCTGACAACGGGGACAGTAGCCATTACCCGCCAGTCGCACAAGGGTCAGCGTTTCACGAAGTCCCAGGTCAGGATGGACCTTTACGCGGTCTGCATGATCTCGGCACCAAGCCCTGACACCGCCTGCGCACGGCCTCCGGGCCCGCTTGTGGGTTACTCCAGCGGAGCAAGCCCGAACGGGTGCCCCGCTGGGTCGATCAGCACCTTCAGCGTGCGGCCGTGCTGGTAGCGGGGTTCGGTCGCGCCGAGCGCGAGGGCCTTGGCGGTCGCCTCGTCCAGGTCGTCGACGTAGAAGTCGAGGTGGAAGTGCTTGCTGCCGTCCGGCTCGGTCCACGGCTCCGGCCGGTAGTCGGTCACCCGGCCGAAGCCCAGCGGGCTGCCGCCCTCGGGGTTGTCCAGGATCGCGAAGTGCTCGTCCACGTGCCGGGTCTCCCAGCCGAGGAGCTCGCCGTAGAAGGAGGCCAGCGCGACGGGGTCGGCGCAGTCGATGGTGACCATGGCGAGCCGGGCGAAGCCGCTGTCCCCCTGCCCGGACTGCGCGCCCCGCCCGGACGGCGCGGGCGTTGCGGACTGCTCGTACGGCGCGGGGGGCGCATACGGCACGTACGGCGCGGGCGGCTCGGCGGCGACATCGGACATGGCTAAGTCGGCCCTTCCTGGAACGGGAGTGGTGACCCCATGACCAATATGGCACCGGGTCGATCTTCCGGCACGGCGGGAACCCGTTTTTCTTTAGCTAGGGTAATGACGTAAGCTAAAGAGATGCCCGAGATGTCCGAGCAGGACCTCGCAGCGATCTCACAGCTGCGGTCGTCCACCATGCGCCTCTCCCGACGACTCAAACACCAGCGGGTGGAGGAGTCGTTGAGTCCCACCGAGATGGGGGTGCTGGGCACCCTCGCCCGGTGCGGGAAGGCGACGCCGGGTGAGCTCGCCCGGAAGGAGCACGTGCAGCCCCCTTCGATGACCAGGATCGTCGCGATGCTGGAGGAGAAGGGGCTGGTGCGGCGGGAGCCGCACCCCGAGGACCGCCGCCAGGTGGTCGTCAGCAGCACCGAGCAGGCCGAGACGATCCTCGCGGAGAGTCGCCGGCGCCGAAACGTCTGGCTCGCCGAGCTCGCCCAAGGGCTCGACGAGGAGGAGTGGGCCGTCCTCCGGGAGGCCGCGCCCGTGCTCTACAAGCTCGCACACCTCTAGGCACCCCGAACCCGGCCGAGGCCGCCGGGAGACGAAGGAGCACCGCATCACCGCAGGACCGATGACCGACACCAGGAGCGGGGGGGGGGGGGGGGGGGGGGGGGGGGGGGGGGGGGGGGGGGAGGGGGGGGCGGGGGGGGGGGGGGGGGGGGAGGGGGGGCGTGGCGGGGAGG